>CAZNWW010000180.1:0-7371 GCA_964576155.1 uncultured Myxococcales bacterium
GTTATACATCCCCCCGCCATGGAAGCCATATGAGGAGTTGTTCGTGAATACGCAGCCGGTGTCCGGGTCGCAGGAGTCATCGGTGCAGACGTTCCCGTCGTTACAGGGGAGGGTCCCGGGGCCGGCGCAGGCACCGCCGCCGCAGACGTCGCCCATGGTGCAGGAGTCGCCGTCGTTGCAAGGCAGCGTGTTGTTGTTGTTCACACAACCGGACAGGGGATTGCAGGAGTCCGTGGTGCAGACGTTCCCGTCGTCGCAGTCCTCGGAGGCTCCGGGCTGGCAAGCGCCGCCGGAGCAGGCATCGCTCAAAGTACAGTCGTTGTTGTCGTCGCAGCTACCCGTGTTGTTCACGTAGCCGCAGCCCGTATTCGGATCGCAGGAGTCGTTGGTGCAGACGTTACCGTCGTCGCATGGCAGGGTCCCGGGACCAGCGCAAGCACCGCCGCTGCACACGTCGCCCGTTGTGCAATAGTCGCCGTCGTTGCAGGACAGGGTGTTGTTCGTGTTCACACAGCCCGAGGTCGGGTTGCAGGAGTCGGTGGTGCAGACGTTACCGTCGTCGCAGTCCTTCGCGGATCCCGGCTGGCACACCCCCACTGAGCAGGTGTCGCTCAGGGTGCATGCGTTGCCGTCGTCGCACGAGTCCGTGTTCGGCGTGTAAACGCAACCGTTGTCGACGTCGCAGGTGTCGTCGGTGCAGACGTTCCCGTCGTCGCAATCCAAGGTGCCGTCGGGAACGCAGGAGCCGCCGACGCACTCGTCCCCGTAGGTGCAGGCGTCGCCGTCGTCACACGGGTGGGTGTTCGGGTCATTCACGCAGCCCGTAGCCGGATCACAGGAGTCCGTGGTGCAGATGTTCGAGTCGTCGCAGTTCTTCGCTGTCCCCGCGCCGCAGGCGCCGCCTGCGCAGGTGTCGCTCAGGGTACACTCGTTGCCGTCATCACAGGCAGCCGTATTCGGCGTATTGAGACAACCGCCCATCAGGTTGCAAGAGTCATCAGTGCAGACGTTGTCGTCGTCACAGTCCAAGGTCCCGCTGGAAGAGCAGGAGCCGCCGCTGCAGACGTCCCCGGTGGTGCAAGCGTCCTCGTCGTCACAGGGCGCTGCATTGTTCACATCGACGCAGCCCGAGTCGGGATCGCAGGAGTTCGTCGTGCAGACGTTGCCGTCGTCGCAGTCCAGGAGCGCAGAATGCTCACAGGAGCCGCCTGAGCAGGCGTCGCCGCTGGTGCACTCGTTACCGTCGGAGCAGGCACCGCTGTTATTCGTGTAGACGCAGTTGCCACTCCCATCATCGCAGTCCAGGGCGGGGCCCGGGACGCATACGCCGACCTGACAGAGGTCGTTCAGCGTACAGGAGTCGCCGTCGGAGCAGGACTCACCGGTCAGGTCTTCGTGATCGCAGCCGCCGCCGGGCAGGCAGATGTCCTTGGTGCAGGCGACGCCGTCGTCGCAGTCCAGAGAGCCCGCACCAGCGCACTCGCCGCCTGCGCAGACGTCGCCCGTGGTGCAGGTGTTCTGATCGTCGCAGGTGTCCGTGTTGTTCGTATGGACGCAGCCCGTGTCCGGGTCGCAGGTGTCATCGGTGCATACGTTCCCGTCATCGCAGTCCAGCGTGGCACCGCTCTGGCACGCGCCGCCGGCGCATTGATCCCCGAGGGTGCAGATGTCGCCGTCATCGCAGGGCGCTACGTTCGCCACATTCGCGCAGCCCCCCAGCGGCGTGCAGGAGTCCGTGGTGCAGACCTCACCGTCGTCACAGTCCAGAGCGGTCCCCGGGACACAGGCGCCGGCGGCGCAGACGTCGTTTTCGGTGCATGTATTGCCGTCGTCGCAGTCCAGCGCGTTCGCCGCGTTGACACAGCCGCCCGTATCGCAGGAGTCATCCGTGCAGGGGTTGCCGTCGTCGCATACCAGGGGCGAGCCGCCCAAGCAGACACCCCCACTGCATTGGTCGCCGAGGGTACAGATGTCACCATCGCTACAAGGCGCAGCGTTGGAGACGTGCTGACAACCGCCTGTGGGGGTGCAGGAGTCATCAGTACACACGTCCCCGTCGTTACAGTCGATCGCGTTCCCGGCCTGGCAGAAGCCTCCGTCGCAGACCTCGTCCTCGGTGCAGGCGTTGCCGTCGTCACAGTCGAGGGTGTTCGGCTCGTTGAGGCATCCGAGCATGGCGTCGCAGGAATCGTCGGTGCAAGGGTTGTCGTCATCACAATCCACGACTGCGCCGCCCTCACATATCCCCGCCTCACATACGTCGTTGAGGGTGCACGCGTTCTCGTCGCTGCACGGCTGGCTGTTCTCGGAGTGGGTGCAGCCCTGCGCCGGATCGCATGCATCGTCGGTGCAGACGTTGCCGTCGTTGCAATCGAGGGAGGTACCCGGTTGACAGCTACCGCCGAGGCACTCGTCGTTCTGGGTGCAGGAGTTCCCGTCGTTGCAGGCGGCCAGGTTGCCCGTGTGGACGCAGCCCCCGTCGGGATCGCAGGTGTCATCGGTGCAGACGTTGCCGTCATCGCAGTCCAGGGTCACCGCCCCCGCGCAGACGCTGTCCGCGCAGACGTCGTTGAGGGTGCAGGTGTCGCCGTCGTTGCAGGCCAGGGTGTTGTTCACATAGCCGCAGCCGCCGCCCGGCGTGCAGAAGTCGGTGGTGCAGACATTCCCGTCGTCGCAGTCCACGTCATCGGTGTAGACGCAGCTCCCACCCTGGCAATGATCGCCGTCGGTGCACTCGTTCCCGTCGGTGCAGGCAGCGTCATTGGGTGTGTTCTGGCAGGTACCGTCCAGATCACAGAGGTCGTCGGTGCAGGGATTCAGATCATCACAGTCCAGCTCTGAACCCGACACACAGGCCCCGTCCAGGCATATGTCATTGAGGGTGCATGGATCATTGTCGGAGCAAGGTTCGTCGCTCAGGTCTTCATGGTCGCAGCCGCCCCCCGGGAGGCAGATGTCCTTGGTGCAGGGGTTGCCGTCGTCGCAATCCAGGGAGCCCTCGCCCACGCACTCTCCGTCGAGGCAGATGTCCGAGGTCGTGCAGGTGTTCTGGTCGTCACAGAGGTCGATGTTGGCCGTGTACAGACAGCCTGTGTCAGGCAGGCAGGAGTCGTCGGTGCAGACGTTCCCGTCGTCACAGCCCAGAGCCACGCCCGGGACGCACACGCCGCCGGAGCACATGTCTCCCACGGTGCAGACGTCCTGATCGGTACAGGGGAACATGTTGTCATCGTACACGCAGCCCATCACCGGATCGCATGAGTCGGTGGTGCAGGGGTTCAGATCGTCGCAGGAGTCGGTCCCCGTGGACAGGCACAACCCCGCCGCACAGTGTTCATCCAGGGTGCAGGGGTTGAGATCATCACATCCAGCAGTGTTATTGGTGTAGACGCAGCCCTGCGCGACGTCACAGGAGTCGTCGGTGCAGACGTTGCCGTCATGACACGCGAGATCGGTCCCTGCGCAAGCGCCCCCCTGGCAGAGGTCGGCGAAGGTGCAGGCGTCCCCGTCGTCGCAGGGGTTGGTGTTATCGGAGTTGACGCAGCCTGTCTCGGGGCTGCATGAGTCCGTGGTGCAGATGTTGCCGTCACCGCAGTCCACTGCGGCCCCGGGGAGACACCCCCCGCTACCGCAGATATCCCCGGTGGTGCACTCGTTGCCGTCGTCGCAGGCCAGGGTGTTGGGTACGTTCGAGCAGCCGCCGTCCACAGCGCAGGAGTCATCGGTGCAGGGGTTGCCGTCATCACAGTCCAAGGAGCCCGTGCCGACGCAGGCTCCGTCGGCGCAGGTGTCTCCGGTGGTGCAGGCATCCGCGTCATCGCAAGGTGAGGCGTTGTTCGTCGCCCCGCAGCCAAAGACCGGATCACAGTAGTTTGTGGTGCAGACGTTCCCGTCGTCACAGTCCACCAGCTCATCGTAGGCGCAGAGGCCTGCCTCACAGAAGTCGCCATCGGTGCAGGCGTTGCCGTCATCGCAGGCCGCATCATTATCCGTGTGCACGCAGGTCCCGGCAACGTCACATGCGTCGTCCGTACAGGGGTTCCCGTCGTCGCAGTCGAGACCCGGCCCCGGGATGCACACGCCCGCCTGGCAAGTGTCGTTCAGCGTGCATGCGTCGCCGTCGGTGCAAGAGAGGTCGCTCAGGTCTTCGTACTCGCAGCCCCCGCCGGGGAGGCAGAAGTCCTTGGTGCACGGGTTCGAGTCATCGCAGTCCAGGGAGCCTTCACCCAGGCACTCCCCGTCCACGCATATATCCGAAGTAGTGCAGGTGTTCTGGTCGGCGCATGGCTCGTTATTGTCGATATGGACACAGCCAGCGTCAGGGCTGCAGGAGTCGTCGGTGCAGGGGTTACCGTCATCGCAATCGATGACCGCAACGACCTGACAGCTGCTATCCCCGCAGGTGTCGCCGAGGGTGCAGGCGTCGCCGTCGTCACAGGGCGCTGTGTTCGCAGCGTTGACGCAGCCGCCGATGGGAGCGCAGGAGTCAGTTGTGCAGACGTTCCCGTCGTTACAGTCCAACGCCGCGCCGGGCAGACAGACCCCTCCCAGACAGAGGTCGTCGAGGGTGCACGCGTTCAGGTCGTCACAGGCGGTGGCGTTGGGAGTGTTGATGCAGCCGAGCTGTGGATCGCAGGAGTCGTCGGTGCAGACGTTCCCGTCGTCGCAGTCCACAGTCTCACCGGAGAGGCAGGTCCCGCCGGCGCAGATGTCATTCACCGAACAGACGTCGCCGTCCGTGCAGGTCTCGATGTTGGACGTGTAGTCGCAGCCGAGCCCCGGCAGACAGGTGTCGTTGGTGCAGACGTTCCCGTCATTGCAGTCCATCATGACGCCGGGCTGACAGGAGCCCTGCCAGCACTCGTCGTCCAGGGTGCAGACGTTGCCGTCGCTGCACTCAGCCATATTGTCCGTGTGGACACAGCCTCCGTCCGGGTCGCAGGAGTCGTCGGTGCACACGTTGCCGTCGTCGCAATCGACCACCACGTCGGCCACGCAGGCCCCGTCGTCGCATACGTCCCCGAGGGTGCATGCACTCCCATCGTTGCAGGGCACGTCGTTGTTCGTATGGCCGCAGCCCCCGTCCGGGGTGCAGAAGTCCGTGGTGCAGACGTTGGCGTCGTCGCAGTCCACGTTGAGCGTGAACTCACAGATCCCTCCGATGCAATGATCTCCGTCCGTGCACGCGTTGCCGTCGCTGCACGCGGCGTCGTTGGGCAGGTTCTGGCAGCTGCCCTCTTCGTCACATGCGTCGTCGGTGCAGGGGTTCGAGTCGTCGCAATCGAGCTCGGGCCCGGAGACACAGACCCCCTCCACGCAGGTGTCGTTGAGGGTGCAGAGGTCATCGTCCGAGCAGGGCTCGTCGCTCAGGTCCTCGTGGTCGCAGCCGCCTCCGGGCAGGCAGATGTCCTTGGTGCAGGGGTTCTCGTCATCACAGTCCAGGGATCCCTCTCCGACGCACTCTCCGTCCACGCAGATGTCCGACGTGGTGCAGGTGTTCTGGTCATCGCAAACGGAGGAGTTGGGCACGTACTGACATCCCGACAGGGAGTCACACGAGTCATCGGTGCAGAAGTTCCCGTCGTCGCATGGCAGCGCGGCGCCGCCGGTGCAGACGCCGCCGGAGCAGATGTCACCGATGGTGCAAACATCCGCATCATTACAGGGCAAGGTGTTGTTCACCTGCGCGCAGCCCGTCACAGGATCGCAGTAGTCGGTGGTGCAGGGGTTGTCGTCGTCACAGGAGTCGGTCCCGGTGGACTCGCAGGTCCCGGCCGAGCAATGATCCTCCAGGGTGCAGGGGTTCCCGTCGTCGCAGGTGGCCGAGTTGTTCACGTACACGCAACCCTGCGCCGGATCGCAGCTGTCATCGGTGCAGACGTTGCCGTCGTCGCAGTCGACCGTGAGGCCACCGCAGGCGCCCTCCGCGCAGATGTCCTCCTGGGTGCAGAGGTTACCGTCGTTGCAAGGCGCCGTATTGAGGTCGTGGACGCATCCGGTTTGGGGGTCGCAGTAATCGTCGGTGCAGATGTTCGAGTCATCGCATTCGTTGGTCCCGCCGGAGACACAGGCGCTGTCTTCGCAGAAATCAGCCGTTGTACACGGGTTGCCGTCGTCACAGAGCGCGTCGTTGGCTACGTTGATGCAGCCGCTGAGAGGGTCGCAGCCGTCGTTGGTGCAGGGGTTCAAGTCGTCGCAGTCCAGCGCGCTCCCCTGGCAGATCCCTTCGGAGCAGACGTCCTCAATGGTGCAAGCGTCGCCATCGCTGCACAAGGCCGTGTTGGGAGCGCTCGTGCAGCCAAGGAGCGGCGCGCAGGTGTCGTCGGTGCAAACGTTCGAGTCGTCACAGTCCACCGCCTTTCCCGGAGTGCAGACTCCGCCGCCGCAGACGTCGTCATCGGTGCAGAGGTTCAAGTCATTGCAGAGAGCCTCGTTTGCGTCAAAGACACAACCCACCGCGGAGTCACAGGAGTCATCGGTGCATACGTTCCCGTCGTTACAGGAGAGCAGGGGCCCATGTACACACTCGCCGCCGTCACATTGGTCGCCCACGGTGCAGACGTCGCCATCCTCGCAGGGGAGCGTGTTGGGAGTGTGGACGCAACCCAGGTCAGGCTCGCAGGAGTCGTCGGTGCACGGGTTGCCGTCGTTGCAGTTGCCCGCCACGCCCCCGAGGCACTCGCCCTTCTCGCAGTTGTCCGCCACCGTACAGAGGTCCTCGTCCTGGCAGGGGAACCCCTCGTTGTCCTCTGTGAAGCCGCACTCGCCGGTCTCAGGATCGCAGGCAGGCTCCAGACAGGGCGCGTCGACGCCCTCGGGGTCCGGACACTCGATCAGGGTCCCGAGGTCAATCTGGCAGAGATGGGGCGTGGTCGAGGTGTCGCAGTAGAGGGTCCCGTTGCAGAGATCCCCATCCTCCAGCTTGCCGCAGTCCTCGTCGATGTCGCACTCGCAGTCGATGGCCAGACCGACGCACGCGCCGTCCAGGCACTCATCGCCCAGGGTGCACGGGTCCAGATCGTCACAGGCCGCAATGTTGTTGTCATATTCACATTCGCCCGCGGCCGAATCACATGCGTCATCGGTGCAGGGGTTCTCGTCATCGCAGTCCATGGGCGTGCCCACGCAGACCCCCAGCTCACATTGATCCCCCACCGTGCAGAGGTCGCCGTCCATGCACTCGACGCCGTCGAGGGACACATGCTCACAGCCGTCCTGACCGTTGCAGACGTCCTCGGTGCAGGGGTTGCCGTCGTCGCAGGTGTCCTCGTCCACTTCACCGTCGCAGTCGTCGTCGAGGCCGTTGCAGATCTCCGCAGCGGGCGCCGCTGCGTCGCATTCGGAGAGCCCCTCCTCGGTGCATGCTCGGAT
>CAZNWW010000181.1:0-7365 GCA_964576155.1 uncultured Myxococcales bacterium
ATCCAGGAGAACATACCGCCCGCCATGAAGGAGACCTCGGGCCAGGGCCATCCGCTGCATATAACCGCTGGACAATGTCATGAACCGCTGGTTCGCGTATTCGGTGAGGCCGAGCTCTTCCAACGCTGCGTCCACGGCGATATCCAGATCGCGGCGTCTGATGCCCGGGCGCTGAAGCACCGCAAAGAACCGCAGATTGTCCCGGCAACTCAGCCGCCAGTAGAATCCCCTGGTCTCGGACTGCACCAGGACTATCCTGCGCCGCCGACTCAGAGGCTGGCCGGTGAGGTCTTCGTCGTCCACGATCACCTCGCCCTGGTCCGGCTGGAGCACACCGGCGAGGAGCCGCAGGAGGGTGCTCTTTCCGACGCCGTTCAGTCCCAGGATGCCGGTGATCTCCCCGGTGGGCAGGGAGACGCTGCAGTCGTCGAGGACCAGCCGCGGAGATCCCCGCCGCCGAAACGCCTTCTGGAGTGAGATGCCGCGCAGCATGGCCGCCTCCGGCAGGAGAGGAGGCTCAGGACTCGAGGAGCTCGGAGAGGGCCTGCTTCAGGTCCTTCGCCAAGACGTCCTTCGGGATGATGTCTGCCACGCCCTTCTTCCGCAGGCTCATGGCTCGTGCCTGGTCCTCCACGTCGCCGAAGATCACCACCGCGACGTTCTTGGTCTCCGGGTACCCGAACAGGAGGTCCACGAAGTCTTCGCCGCGTACGTCGCCGAGGTCCAGGTCCATCACAACCAGGTCTGGCCGCTCCAGGCCGATCTTGAGCGCCGCCGGAAGCGGATCGTCAAAGGTCGTCACCGTATGGTCGCCCAGAGCCTTCACCACCTTGTCCAGCGCACCTGGATCCGTATCCAGGACGTACACCTTCTTCTCGTAGCGCTCCTGGAAGGGGTTGGGCATGTTGTACTTCTGGATGAAGAGCTGCAGGTCCCGACGCTTGATGCGATAATGCCCGCCCGGGGTCCTGAAGGCCTTCAGGAGCCCCTTCGCTATCCAGTTCTTTATCGACGCGATGTTTGCGTTACAGATACGCGCCGCATCGTAAGTTGTAAAGATGTCCTTCGCGTACAGATCTGTCTTCTTCTTTGGCATGTCAACTCCTTGACTGTCCCACTGTTCACTGCACAACGCAGTGGTTTGAGGAGCTATTGCCGCTCACCCCGACTGCGACCCCCTTCTAAATTGATGTTGATTGCTCGCTGCGTCAAGGCATTTTCGCAGTAAACGCGAAAAATGCTGCGAATTACTCCTGGAGTTCGTTTTCACCGTATGTGTTGAATACGCTGACGAACTTGTCCCAGCAATCCTGCTGGGCCTCCACAAGGAGGGGCTCGAAGTGGCGCCCGGACTCCGAGAGGATGATATCCCGTGAGGTCTCCAGATCGTACTCGGTCTTGTAGCAGCGCTTGGTAGTGAGCGCGTCGAACACGTCGGCCAAGGCCACCACCCGGGCCTCTACGGGGATCTCTTCCTCCCGAAGACCTTGTGGGTAGCCGTTGCCGGCCCACTTCTCGTGATGACACCAGGCTATGTTCCGGGCCACGTGGTCCATCTTGGCGACCTTGAGGAGTTCGTAGCCATAGATGGTATGCTTCTTCATCTCCTCGAATTCCGGGATGGTGAGGGTGCCCGGCTTCTTGAGGAGATCATCCGCGATCCCGACCTTCCCGACGTCATGGAGTGAGGCGTAGCGGGAGATCTTGAGAACCAAATCCTTGGACAGGCCGAGGGCCTCTGCGAGGATCCGGGAGTAGCTGGAGACCCGCACGAGGTGGAGCCCCGTGTCCGTGTCGTTCATCTCGTTCGCCTTCTCCAGCGCGGTGACCAGACCCAGGGTCAGGCCCTCCAACTCGCTGGTGCGTTCCCCTACGAGCTGCTCCAAGTGGAGCTTGTCGTCCGACAAGAACTCATTGCTCTTTTTGAGCTGCTCGGTCAAGAGACTGACCCGCAGGAGAGCCCGCATACGGGCCATGAGCTCCAAGGGATGGAAGGGCTTGGAAAGGTAGTCGTCCGAGCCGGCCTCCAGCCCCTTGATGGTGAACTCGGTGTCGTCGAGGCCGGTGACGAGGATGACCGGCAGGTACTCCGTGACCGACTGAGCGCGGAGACGCCGACAGACCTCGAAACCGTCCATGTAGGGCATCATCACGTCTAAAAGGACGATGTCCGGAACCGCGCCGGCGGCGATAGCGTCCAGAAAGGTCTGCCCGTTGGGATAGGTCTGGACATCGAATGGTCCCTCGGAGAGGGATACCCGAAACAGCAGGAGATTGTTCTCCTCGTCGTCGACCACCGCTACTCGGTAGTTTCTTGCGGGTATAACGCCGGGCCACTTCATGACGCTCTCCGTCCTGCAGGTTGCTCTGACATCCTACTCCAAGGCTGGAAGAATCGCTAGAAACGGCCAGGGATGATCACGCCGCATTCCGGGCAGAGCCCGTCCGGGCAGCGGTGCTCGGACACACTGAAGCCCCTGCGCGCTATGAGGAGCGTTCCGCACCCGTGGCACCAGGTGCCTTCTTTGCGGTGGGTAGGCGTGTTCCCGGGGTAGACGTACCCGAGCCCGGCCCGTGCCCCTGCAGCGAGGGCGCGCTCCACGGTCTCGAGGGGGGTTCGCATTCCCCCGGGCATGCGATGGTCCGGGTGGAAGCGGGAGACATGCCAGGGAATGCCCGGATCCAGCGCGGCCAGGAACCCGGCGATCGCGTCCAACTCCTCGTCGCTGTCGTTGAGGCCGGGCACCAGGAGAGTGGTCACCTCCAACCAGACCCCGGCCTCCTTGAGGATGCGCAGGGTACGCAGCACCGGCTCGAGGCGGCCGCCAAGGACCTCTCGATAGGTCTCGTCGGAGAAGGCTTTGAGGTCGACGTTGGCGCCATCCATCACCGGCAACAGCCTTCTAAGCGGTGTCTCCTCGATATACCCGTTGGTGACGAACACGTTCCTGAGGCCTGCCGCAGCACCCTCCCTGGCGATATCCTCCGCGTACTCATAGAAAATCGTAGGTTCGGTGTAGGTATACGCCAGGATCCTGGATCCGGTTCGATTGGCTTCATCGACCACCTGCCTCGGCGAAACGAGCCGCGCTGGGAGATCATCGGTGGTGGCCTGGGAGATCGAGTGGTTCTGACAGAACCGGCATTCCAGGTTGCAGCCCACGGTGGCGACAGAGAGGGAGGTCTCCCCGGGGAGGAAGTGGAAGAGGGGCTTCTTCTCTATGGGATCTGCGTTCAGGCTTATGGCGCGACCCCACACGAGGGTTCGCAGGATCCCGTCCCGGACCTCCCGGACTCCGCAGCGGCCCCTGCGACCTTCATTGAGCAAACATCGATGTGGGCAGAGTTCGCACCGGACCGCGTCCCCGTCGCTGCGCTGAAACGCAGCGGTCCGCGGCGGATTCAATCGTTGATCATCTTCTTGAGTTCGAGGCCCGCCCTGAAGAACGGCATCCGCTTCTTTGGGACGATGACCTTGTCGCCGGACTTGGGGTTCCGGCCGACGTAGGAGTCGTACTCTCGGACGACGAAGTTCCCGAAGTTGCGAATCTCGATCCGCTCTCCGGCCCGCAGCGCGCCGGTCATACCGCCCAGGATACAGCTCACCACGAGGGCTGCCTTCTCCTTGGTGATCTCTGCCTTCTGCGCAACCTCTTCAATCAACTCCGATCGGGTCATATCCGCATCCTCGCTTCGGTGTCCGCCGACTTGGCACAGAATAGGTCGTGCCCCAGATAGCGTCAAGAAGAACTTTCATCGGAATCAGTCTGTTGCCCTCGCTCATTGTGTTTTCGGGCTAGACCGAGATTGTCTCAAGTGAAGGTAGACTGGCCCGCCGGGACGTTACCTTGCGTGACAGGGCGCCTCGGCGCCGCCCCATATCGCCCAGGGCCTCCCGCATGGGACCGGGTCCGGGAGAACCAGCGGTGACCTGACCCGCCGCGAGACCAGCCGCCGATCGGATCGTTGTCAAGATAGGATCCACCCCACGGGCCACCCCAAGGGCCTCTTCCAGTGCGTCGGCTCCCAGGGTCTCCAGGGTGCCGCCGGCCGCGTCGGCCCGCTGAACCGCGGCGCCGACCCGGTGGTGCGCTTCCCGGAAGGGGAGACCGCGTCGCACCAGGAGTTCGGCGAGCGCGGTTGCGCTCATGTTCCCGCCCTCCGCCAGGGCCTTCGCCCGAGCCCGATCGAACTGCGCGGCGTCCCAGATCCTTTCGAGAATCACCAACGCGTCTCCTAAGGAATCCTGCGCGTGGAAGAGGGCCTCTTTGTCCTCCTGGAGGTCCTTGTTGTAGGCCAGGGGGAGACCCTTGAGGACAGTGAGGAACCCCACGAGATCGCCGAGGGTACGCCCTGCCCTGCCCCGGATCAGCTCTGGCACGTCGGGATTCTTCTTATGCGGCATGAGGGAGGATCCGGTGCAGTAGCGATCCGGAAGAGAGAGGAGGGCGAACTCCCCACTCACCCACAAGGTCATCTCCTCCGCGAGGCGGGAGAGATGAACCATGGAGAGGGTCGCAGCGAAGAGGGCCTCTGCGACGCCATCCCGATCCGAAACAGCGTCGAGGCTGTTCATCGTGATCCCGTCGAAGCCCAGGAGGGCAGCGGTCCGCCGCCGATCCAGGGGCAGGGAGCTCCCCGCCAATGCGCCGGACCCCAAGGGACAGAGCAGGCTCCTGTCGTGGACCTCCACGTGACGGGCCGCGTCCCGCAGGAGCATCTCCACGTAGGCCCCCAGGTGGTGCCCGATGGTGATCACCTGGGCACGCTGGAGGTGGGTGTATCCTGGCAGGGGATCGTCCTTGTAGGTTCGGGCACGACGGAGGAGGGTCCCGGCGAACGCCAGGCTGGCGTCTGCCAGTTCGAGGCTTCGGGCACGCAGGTACAGGCGCATGTCCGTGGCCACCTGGTCGTTGCGGCTCCGTCCGGCGTGGAGTTTGCCGGCGACCCGGCCGGCCCGCTCAAAGAGCGCGGCCTCCACCGCTGAGTGGACGTCCTCTGCAGCGGGCAGGCTATCAACGCCGCCCTCGTAGACTTCTCGGAGCCCTGCCAGGAGTGCATCCCGCTCCCCGGCCTCGAGGATGCCGACCTCTGCCAGCATTACGGCATGAGCCATGCTGCCCAACACGTCCCACGGGAGCAGGCGCACGTCGAAACCCAATGAGTCGTTGAACCGCCGGAGGATCTCGTCGGGATCGTCGGTGAACCGCCCACCCCACATCATGGAACCCATGTTGACCTCAGAAGACGAAGCCGAGCTTGGCCTGGAGGGTCCAGGACCACAGCGCAACCTTGGCCGTTACGGTGGGATCGCCGAAGCCCGCGGGACGATCGAGCCCATCGAAGGGGAAGAGGAGGCCGAAGTCGAAGCTCCCGAAGAAGCGATTCCGCTCCTCGTAGAACAGGCCGGCCTCGAACTCGAGCCCCAGACCGCGGGAGTTCCCCGGCGTGCCTGTCGGATCCATGGACATTCCGTACAGGGCTGCGATGGTCCCGCCGAAGGACGACGTGGTGGACGCGCTCAGGAGATCGAAGATGAAGTGGGGCCGGATGTACACGCTGTTGTAGACCCCGCCCATGACCTCCCGGTAGAGGATCATGTCGACGATGTAGTCCCGGTGGAACGAGAACATGGTCGACTTGCCGTCGTTGCCGTAGAGGCCTCCTCCGGACAGGCTCGGATCCTGGAGGACCGCCGAGTCTCCGGAGGCCATGCCGAGGTCCAGGCCGAAGCCCACCATCTTCCACCAGAAGATCGACTCGAACGCGCCGCCCCACGAGAGGACGTCGATGTCAAAGTCCGGGACGATGCCGTCCCCGCCGTGTTCCACGCGACCGTAGTTCAGCGCGACCTCGAGCTGAGCCCTGAGGCGGGTCACCGCGCTGGGCTTCCAGTCCAGGCGCAGCCACAGGTCCGGCGTGATCACCCAGGCCGACCTGTCCATGACCTCCATGTCTCCGTAGCAGTCGATGCAGGAGTCCCCGGCCGCGCTGCCCCCCGCACAGCACACCGCGCCGAAGACTGCGTTATGCTGCCAGCGCGCGGTGGCGTAGAGGCCCCAGTCCAGGATCGGGCGCCCGGCGTGTAGATCCCGATAGCGTTCCTCCAGCTCACGAGGGCTTATTGGCCGCTTGTGGATGGCCAGCTCCACCTGGTGGATGTCGTCGCTCTGCTCCAGATCGTAGGCCTGCTCGTCCCACTCCACCCGGGCCTGGGACGTCGGGCCGGTCCCGAGCCAGCCGTAACCCGCTGTGACGTTGATGCCGGCGAACCGCCAGGTCCAGAGGAATCGATCCACGTAGGAGCCACCGTCCATGTCCAGGGCCCGCCGGCGATCCCGGATGTCGAGGGTCGGATCGTTACGGTTATAGTCTCCCTTGGCCGAAACAATTCCAAGGCCCCATGGGTAGGCGAAGCGTCCCACCTGGATGAGGCCCAGGTTGAAGGACTCGGGGCGGACCTTGTCGTCGAAGACCAGGAGCCATTCGGCATAGGCCTCCTTGACTGCGACAGAGTCCCTGAATGAGTTGACCCCCGACGTGGGGGGGACCTGACTGTAGGTCATCATATCCAGAGGCAGGACCGGACGCAGATCTGCGCCGCCCACGTCCGGGGTGGAGCCCAGGACGATGTTGTCGAGAAAGTCTACGGTGGTGTGGATCCAGATCCGATCCCAGACGTGGATGGTAGGCTGGAGGCGGAACCGCATGTTGGTGGTTCCGATGGCCTTCTCCTTGGCCTCGCCCATCTTCCCGTCGAAGATCGCGCCGCCGGCGCTGTTCGTCAGGCTCCGCGCCAGGGGCGGCTTGATGCGGGAGGTCCCGGCACCGACGATCGTGGAGTAGGTCCCCAGATCCGTGCGGCCCAGCAGATCCGCCCGGAACCTGAAGTAACCGTGCCACTCGATCCAGGGCCACCGGGGCCGCGCGGGGGCTGCCCAGCCCTCTACGGCCTCGTCCTCGACCCGGGCCATGAGCTTGTCCAGGAGGGAGCCCTCGTTTTCCGGGGCTCCCTCTTCCACGACGGCCCCAGTGGGAGGCCCATCAGGGCCGACAGCACCGACGTCGAGGCCGGCCTTGCCGGCGAAAGGGTTGGCAATAGTGGAGAGGTCCTCGAGGGACTCGCTGTCGTCGCCGGGCTTCGGCTCCTCCCCTGAGGGAGATCCTTCTGGGGCGACGACATCCTCCGGCTCGATGTCCACCTCGACCGGCTCCGGCTGCGCCACCGCAGGCGCGGCAAGGAGCAGGGCCGCAAAGATGGTTATCAGGGTACGTTTCATTCAGTGTCCTCCGGTGGGGACTCAGGGGGGGGCGCCGGCTCGATGTCTTCTATCAAAGGCGCTCCAGCCCCGACTTCTACTGTGG
>CAZNWW010000182.1:0-7358 GCA_964576155.1 uncultured Myxococcales bacterium
GGAGAGGGTGAAAGACGGGGTTCTGTCTCTGCACGGGGTCCTCCCCCCTCCGCCCGTCGGGCACCTCCCCCAACAAGGGGGGAGGGTTCTCCTTGCTCAGCCAGATGTTGGTTGCTGCGACACAATCGCACCGTACTTTGAGCTTGGTACGGCGCGCTCTCTTCCCCCCTTGTTGGGGGAAGTGCCCGGAGGCGAGCGCAGCGAGCCGGAGGGCGATGGGGGCGGGACCCCGTGCAGAGAGCTCACATCGGTTTTTAGTTATATTGTTACCGACAGAGTTGAGTCTGCTGAAGAATCGACCCGATGCAGACCCCGCATTCGGAGCAGTTCATGCACCAGTTTGCAGTGGCGCCGCAGGCTGGGGTGGACTGGAACCAGCCGACGCCCTGGTTGCAGAGGCCGGAGACGCAGGAGGCGTCCTGCTGCTTCTCTTCGGCGCCGTCGCAGTTGTAGTCGAAGCCGCCGCAGAGGATCCGGGGCTGCTCGAAGTAGCTGGTCTGGCCGGGCTTGGCGTTGGAGTCGGTGTCACAGCAGTCGTCGAGGGTATCCGATGAGCCGGGGGGCTCGTCGCAGTGGCATTCCTCGGTGCCTGCGAAGCCGTCGTCGTCGTTGTCCACCCAGTAGATGGTGCAGCCGGTAGCGCCGGGCTCGTCGGTGTTGTCGTTGCAGTTGTCGTCGTACGGCGTGGAGCATTTCTCCTGCGCGCCGGGGTAGATCTCCCCGTCGGTGTCGTCGCAGTCTTCCCCGTTGGGGGCACGGTAGATCGACTCGGCCTCGCAGATGCACACAGCGAGGCCGACGCCGTCTTCGTCGTCGTCCACGTCTTCGTAGAACTCGCCGCAGTTGTCCGCGCCCACGTCGTTGGCGGTGCCGTTGCAGTTGTCATCCGTAGCGGTGAGGCAGTCCTCTATTTCGCCCGGGTTCACGTCCTGGTTCGAGTCCTCGCAGTCCTGGATGTTGTCCGCGGTGTAGGTGTCCAGCGGACCGCAGGAGCAGATGGACGCGCTGGTGCCGTATCCGTCGTCGTCCGCGTCCAGGTAGTGCTGCGTGCAGCCGAGCGCGCCCTGCTCGTTGTCCAGGCCGTTGCAGTTCTCGTCACCGGGGATGTCGCAGTCCTCTGAAGCCGCAGGACTGATGAGCCCTGTGGTGTCGTCGCAGTCGTCGTTGTTGGTGACGTTGTACGGGGCCTCCGCGAAGCAAAGGCACTGCGTCTCGGCGCTGCCGTATCCGTCGGAGTCCTGATCCATGTAGTAGGTGGCGCAGCCCGCCGCGTCGACATCGTTGTTGAAGCCGTCGCAGTTGTCGTCGAAGGTCGTCGAGCAGACCTCGGGGGCGCCTGGGTGAACCGCGGCGTTGGAGTCGTTGCAGTCTCCCTCGCAGCCCCGCACGCCGTCGCCGTCGTTATCGGTCTCGTCCGACGGGACGCCGCCGAGGCAGTCGTTGTCGATGCCGTCACAGAGCTCCTCGTTGCCATGGAAGATCGTGGCGTCGAGTGGCTTGCAGTCCGAAGAATCGGGGTCGCCGTCACCGTCAGTGTCCGTGTCGCAAGCGTCGCCGTCACCGTCCAGGTCCAGATCCTCCTGACCCGGGTTGGCCACCGTGGGGCAGTTGTCCGAGAAGTCCGCTATGTTGTCCCCGTCGTCGTCCTCGTCCAGGCAATCGGGTTGTCCGTCTCCGTCGCTGTCTTTGGCTCCCTCGTCGATCTGGCCGTCGCAGTTGTCGTCGACGCCGTTGCACACGTCCTCCGCCGGAGTCGGCGCAGAGCAGGGCGTCAGGCCGGTGGTGGAGCAGAAGCGCTCGCCGTCACAATCGCCGAAGAGGTTCTGGTTGTAGCACCAGGTCCACGCGCCGGTGTTCACCGCTGCGTCGGTGCAGGTGCACTCGCCTTCGGTGAGGATGCACTGGTCCGACGGGACGCCCCCGACGTCGACCATGCCGTGGCATTCGTAGCCTCCGGGACAGGGTGTGCCGCCGGTGCATATACCGCCGCAGAACGCACCCTTGCCACCCAGGGAGATGCAGCGGTCGCCCACGTCCACCCCGTTGGAGAAGCAGTCCTGGTTGGTGGTGCACGGATAGCAGAGACGCACCCGGGTAGGAATACAGATGGTCTCCATCCCGCCGAGGAGGGTCCCGCAGTACCACTGGAGGGGGCAGGGAGTCAGCGGGTCGCAGGAGCCGGAACACCGTCCGCCATCCGCCGCGTCCAGGCAGGTCCCGCTCTCACAGTCCTCGGGTCCGTCGCAAGGGGCACCGATGCCGCCAGCGGGGGGTTCCCAGGTATCCGTGTCCTCGCCGATGGTCGTTTCATCGGGGGGATCCACGGTGTCATCAATGATGACCTCCGGCAGGATCGTGTCGTGGGGCAGGGTGTCGGGGAGTTTGTAACCGTCACCGCCGTCGTCGTCGATGTCGGGGCGGCCTGTCGTGTCGCCGATCGTGTCCGGCAGCGGCCCCAGGTCGCCCGACTCGGTGTCGCCGCCATCGCCGCTCTCTCCGTCCTTCGGACCGTCACAGCACGGCGTTGCAAAAGATATGGCGAACAGGACAGCAAGAATTAGAGCCTTCTTCATGGCATAGACCTCGGAACTCGGAAAGTCGTTGGTGAGTATAGATTCCGGCTCCTTGGAGATCAAGCGTTGTTCAGATAGGATCTAATTTGTTCCCTCGGCCGGAGGAGGTCCATGAGCAGTGCATCCAAGAGGTCCCCGTCTCGGACCTTTATCCAGCTCCTCAACCTTTTCGAACCCCAGACGATCCGGTTCAACCAGCGGGTCTTCGTGAACCGGAACCTCCGGCTCCCGAAGGTCCGGGCCGTGGGGTTCGACATGGACTACACCCTCGCCGTGTACACCCTGGAGTTCGAGCGCCTCGCATGGGATCTGACCTTGGACGTCCTGGTCCAGGATCACGGATTCCCGGAGGACATCAGGGCGTTCGAGTATGATCCCGGCTTTGCGATTCGGGGGCTCATCATCGACATGGGCCACGGGAACATCTTCAAACTCGATCGCCACCGGCACGTGGGCCGGGCGATTCACGGAACCCGTCCGTTGGGGACCCAGCGGCGGAAGACCCTGTACCGGCGATTCCCCATCGTCCCGTCACGGCGCAGTTATTTCCAGGTGGACACCCTGTTTTCCCTCCCGGAGGCCCACCTCTACGCCCAGTATGTGGACCTGATGGACAGGGCTCCGGGCCGCCGCCTCATGCAGGAGTACACCGACGCGTACCTCGCCATCCGGTCCTCCATCGACGCAGTCCACCGGGGCGGGGGGGAGTTGAAGCGGCGGGTCGTGGCTGATCCGGTCCGGTACCTGAACGTGGACCCCGAGCTCGCCGCCACCTTGGAGCAGTTCCGTGCGACGGGTAAAGACCTCTTCCTCCTCACCAACTCGGGCTGGGAGTACACCGACGCGGTGATGTCACACCTCCTCGACGACGTTCTGCCGGGGTTTCCGCGGTGGCTGGACTACTTCAAGGTGGTGGTCTGTGACGCCAAGAAACCCGGGTTCTTTGCCGGGGCCGATGAGTTGACGCCGGTGCGAGGCATTCCACGGAGGTGTCGCGCCAGGGTCACCACCGGGGGGAGCCTCCGGGATCTCGAGCGCGCGCTCGGGGTCGGTGGGGAACGGGTTCTCTACATCGGTGACCATATCTATGGCGACATCCTCAAGTCTAAAAAATCCTCTACCTGGCGCACCGCGATGATCATCCCGGAGATGGCCCATGAGCTGCGCCGCCTCGAGGGAGTCCGAGAGAACCAGATCAAGGCGGATCGGCTCTTCCAGAATCGTCTCCGGCTCGAGGTGGAGCTCAACTACCAGCAGCGGCTCCTCATGTCGATGATGGGGGTCATGGAGTCGGGCTCCGCGCAAGAGGGCCTGCAAGGGCCCGACATGGAGGAGGCTCGCTGCGCCGGCGAGACCAATGTGGCCGGGATCCGCACGGAGTTGGAGGAGGTCGGGCGGGAGCTGGCCGCCACCCGCCGCAAGGTCCAGGCACCCTTCAATCCCCTCTGGGGCATGCTCTTCAAGGAGGGCGCTGCGCAGTCGATCTTCGGCGCGCAGGTGGAGGATTATTCCTGCCTCTACACGGGTAAGGTATCGAACTTCCTATCGTATTCGCCGGATCAGTACTTCCGCGCAGCTCGGGACATCATGCCGCATGAAACGGAATTGTGAGGGGCGGAGCTACTTGAGAAGGGATTCGATGGAGATGCCGTGCTTGGCGGCGAACTTCTTGAGGCCCATCTTGGTGATGCTCCGGATCGCCCGGGTGGAGACGCGCAGCCGTACCCACCGATCTTCTTCGGGCAGGTAGAAGCGCTTCCGCTGGACGTTCACGTTCTGGACCTTCTTCGTCCGGTTGTGGGCGTGGGATACACTCATCCCCACGAGGCCCTTCTTTCCGGTGATTTGACATTTCGCCATGGTCCACCTCCTTGAAAAACTCCGAGCGCGGAGCGGACAGGACATCTACCAGAGCGGTCGGTGCCTGTCAATAGAATATCCCTCGCATGTTATCCGCTTGCGCGCCCTCGCGGGCGATGCTAGGACTGTGGCCTCGATACAGGAAGACAGACGGGAGGTACATCCGATGGAGATCAAGAAGGTCGGCGTTCTGGGGTGCGGGCTCATGGGGGCCGGGATCGTGGAGACCGCTGCGCGGGCGGGTTTCGACGTGGTGGTCCGGGAGATCAATGAAGAACTCCTCGAGGGCGGCATCGGCAGGATTCGGAAGAACCTCGGCCGTGCGGTGAAGCGGGGCAAGATGGCCCAGGAGACCATGGATGCTATCCTCGGGCGCATCCAGGGCACCACGGACCTGGCGGCCTTCGCCGGCGCGGATCTCGTTGTCGAGGCGATCGTGGAGAACCTGGAGCTGAAGCAGGGGCTCTGGAAGGAGCTGGACGGCCTCTGCCCGGACCACACGATCTTCGCGTCCAACACGTCGTCCCTGAAGATCGGAATCCAGGCCGAGGTCACGGGCCGCAAGGATCGCTTCGTGGGCCTGCACTTCTTCAACCCCGTGCCGGTGATGAAGCTGGTCGAGGTGATCCGCACCGAGGACACCTCTGACGCGACTCATGAGACATCCATGAACTTCTCCCGGACCCTCGGCAAGGAACCGATTACCTGTATCGATACCACGGGCTTCGTAGTGAATCGGCTGCTGATCCCGTACCTCCTGAGCGCGATCCTGGCCCTGGAGGAAGGCATCGCCTCCACGGATGACATCGACAAGGGTATGATCCTCGGCTGCGGGCACCCCATGGGGCCCTTGACCCTGCTGGATTTCGTGGGTCTGGACACGACGCTCTACATAGCGGGCATCATGTATGATCAGTTCGGTGAGCCCCAGTACAAGGCCCCCGAGCTGCTGAAGACCATGGTCGCAGAGGGCAAGTTGGGCCGGAAATCCGGCGAGGGCTTCTACTCGTATTAGGCGACTCCGCTGATCACTTCTCCTCGTCCTTCGCTGCCTTCTCCGCCATCTTCTTCCTCATCTCGATCTGTTCCTCCATGAGGTTCTCGGCCAGGGTTGCGAAGGTCCAGGTCTCGTTGGTGTCTGTGACCGCGGCGAAGATCGGGCGCGGAAGGCCGGCCTCCTTGAACGCGGTTACGTAGGCCTTGATCCCTGAGTCCGTGGACATCTTGGGCAGCAGGATGATCCGGACCGGCGGCTGCTTCGTCGGGGTTGGTCCGCTGTGTCCCTCGAAGATGTCCGTGATCGTGAGGCTCAGCTGCTCCTCTAAGATCGGCGCCGGAGGCGGGAACCCCCGCTCCTCGTGGAAGGCCTTCAGGTACTCGATCTCGTTTGCGCTGTATCCCCATACGTAGATCAGTTCGTCGGCCTGGAACTCGGTCATCGCATCCTCCCGGTTCAGTCGTTCAGTTTTCCGTGAGTTCGAGCTCCTCTTCGATTCGGTCTCGGAGTTCCGTCTCTGTCTTGAGGCCATGGTATCTCTTGCCGTTCACGAAGATCGTCGGCGTGGACTTCACGCCGAGCTTTACGCCCTCGCGTTTCAGCTTGCGGACCGCGTCCTTGGTGTTCTTGGCTCCCCGAGCTGCCTCGAAGGCCGCGCCGTCGCAGCCCGCCTGGGCCGCCATGCGCTCGATGTCCTTGTCGCCGTGGTCCTCGAAGTTCTCGTACATCTCGTCGTGGAGCTTCCAGAAGCAGCCCCCGAGCTGCGCGGCCCAGCCGGCCTTGGAGGTCTCCACGGCCTGGGAGCCGTGGGCCTTCACCGGGAAGAGCTTGAACACGAGTGAGACGTGCTCGCCGAGCGCTTCCTTGATCTTCTTCAGGCGCGGGGAGACCACCCGGCAGTACGGGCAGTCAAAGTCTGCGAAGACGACGATGGTTACCTTCGCGTCCGCCGGGCCCAGGCGTGGCATTCCGTCGAGGTCGATAACGGCCTTCTTGAAGGGGTGTGCACTCCTGGCCCGATTCTTCAGTTCTGTGGAGATTTCGTCTGCGGTCTTGCCGTCCAGGAGGAGGCGAACGACGACCCCGCCCATGCGGAGCGCGGTCCTCGCCGGTGGAGTCGTCGAGACGCACGCATGCACCGTATCGGAGCAGTCGTGATAGCAGTTCTCGGCCTTCATGATCTCCACGGCCTTGGCCCGGAGCGCAGCATCCACCTTGCCGGCGTCGACCCCGGGGAGTGTCCCCCAGGGGACCTCGGCGCGGGCCGACGGGACGGCGATGAAGCCGATGACGAGGAGGGCGAGGAGGGCGTGTGTCAGGGTTCGCATGCTTGGTCTCCGTCCCGATTTTGCAGCCGCGAGATCCAGTTGTCCAGGCTGATTCGGTTGGGGCTCCCGAGCAGGATGTAGAGCCCGATGAGGAGCCAGCCTATATCCTCGATGATCTTCGTCCAGGTGAGCTCGTTCATCGCAGCCTCGGCCTCCGCGCCGAAGCAGCCGCATTGGGCCTGGATGCCCTTGGACATCGCGATGTAGATCGCCACGATGAACATCACAAGCATTCCGTTGATGGCCAGGGCCTGCGCCTTGCAGCGGAAGCCTACGATGAGGAGGAACCCGGTAATGAGCTCCAGCCACGGGAGGACGACGGCCTGGATGTTGACCAGGGGCAGGGGCAGGATTTGGTAGGTAGCGATGGAGATGGCGAAGGCCTCTACATCCGCGATCTTGGGGATCGCCGCTGCGATGAATATCCCGCCCAGGAAGATTCGGAAGGTGAGATCGATCCAGGGCTCACAGCGGGCGCGGATGCTGTCGAACGCGTTCATTCCGTGCCTCGCTTTTCGAGGGCCTTCTCCAGGGTCCCGCCCAGGAGCAGATGAATCTCCACCGCGCCCTTGACGTACCGGACATTGCGGAATTCACGGC
>CAZNWW010000183.1:0-7351 GCA_964576155.1 uncultured Myxococcales bacterium
GGTGGAGCTCGGTCCTCGTGATCTTCGCGGCCGAGACGGGGTGGTGCTCCTCGGCGCAACCCTCTCGGCCCGGCCGCCGGACGACGGGCATCCCTACGGGCATGGAAAGTACGAGACCTTCGCTACAGTGATCGTGGCGTTGATCCTCGTCGCAGCCGGTGTCGGGATCGTCTACGAGGCGGCCGCGGGGTTCTATCGCCACGAGGTCTTCGTGGCGGGCCCCACGGTGCTGCTGCTTGCCATTGTCTCCATCCTGTCCAAGGAGACGCTGTACCGTATCACCCTGGCCGTAGCCCGGCGGACGGGGAGTCCGTCCCTGCGGGCCAACGCGTGGCACCACCGCAGCGACGCCCTGTCATCGGTGGCTGTGCTCGCCGGTGCGCTGGCGTCCATGGCCGGCTGGCACCAAGGGGACCAGGCAGCGGGCGTCGTGGTCGGGCTCATGATCCTGGTCGCAGGCGCATCCATCGGGGTCAGCTGTCTCAGGGACCTCTCCGAGCATTCCGCGGAGGAGGACATCCTGACGGAGATCCGGTCCTGCCTGGATCGTGACCCTGGGATCCGCGGGTGGCACCGCCTCCGCACTCGGAAGGTCGGACGGGAGATCTTCGCGGACGCGCACGTCCTCCTCGATCCGGAGATCTCGGTTTCCGAGGGACACCGGGTCGTTTCGCTGCTCGAAGACGCCATCCGCGGGCGCCTCCGATACCCGGTCCATTTCACCATCCATATGGAGCCGGATGACGACGAAAACCGCTTGCCGAACAAGGGCCGAACATAATTCAAACATCCAGTCTGCTTAGCGGCCTTGCAATCCGAATTCTCTAGCGATATCGTTCCTCGCGGATTCCGGACGGATTGGGATCCAGGACCGAGCGGGTCGTCCCGAGCATCGCTTCGTGTTCTCAGGCTTTACGTTTCTCGGGAATGACCAGTTTCGAAGAGGGTTCCAGCAATGAACATCTACGTCGGAAACTTACCCTACACCATCTCTGAGGACGGACTCCGGGAGCTTTTCGAGGCTCACGGAGCGGTCACCTCCGCCCGCATCATCACCGACCGGGAGACCGGTCGTTCACGGGGCTTCGGCTTCGTGGAGATGGCGGACGCTGAGGGTGGCAAGAAAGCCATCGAGGAGCTCAATCGGCAGGAGCACGAAGGGCGCACCCTCGTGGTGAATGAAGCCCGGCCCAAGGCGGACCGTGGCGGCGGCGGCGGCGGCGGCTACGGCGGCGGTGGTGGCGGCGGCGGCGGCTACGGCGGCGGCGGCGGTAACTGGTAGCCCAGCGTCACCGGCTCGGTAGCACCCGCTGCTGACCCGGCCCGTGATTGTTTCCCCGGACCACCTCTTTGTCGGGCGCACCGGTGTGGGGGTTGTAGACAGCGCTCTCTACACTTGAGATCCGCGCCACCAACGGACGGAGGTAGCATGTCCCTAGGAGGGCGCAATGAGACGATGGGTCGTGTTCTTTCTGGTCGGGGCGTGTGGCGGGTGTGGGGACTCTGAGTCCAACAACCCTGCGGACGCCGGAGCAGAGAAGGAGGTGGCCTACAACCCCAAGGATGCGGCATGGGCTGTCCTGGACGCCCGGGGCGATGACGGTACGCCGCTGCTTGACGTAACGTCTTCCGATGACACGCAGCAGCTCGACGATACGCCACAGCCCGAGGATACACCGCTGCCCCTGGACACGCTGCCCCCCGAGGACACCCCGTCCCCCGAAGACACACCACCCTTCCCGGATCTCCCACCGCCCCCACCCGACGGAGACGGCGACGGGATCCCCGATGAGTTCGATCCCTTCCCGGGAGATCCGAACAAGCCCGGGACCGGCAGCGCGATGTCCGTCTACATGCACACCTCGGACAGCCTCTGGAAGCTGGACGTGAAGACCTACGCGGTGACGAAGATCGGGGACTTCGATTGGCCCGGGGGAATCTTCGCCAACGACGACATGACGGACATTGCGATCGATCGCTATGGAGTCCTCTACGGGGTGAGCTTCAACTCGGCGTACGTCTGCCACCCTCAGAGCGTGGAGTGCTGGGAGCTCGGAGATCTCCCGGACAGCTTCAACGCCCTCACCATGATCCCCGAGGGCGTCATCGAGCCGGATCGTGACGTGATGGTGGGCATCTCGGGCGACGGCGGCTGGTACCGCCTCGACGTGAGCGGGACCAACATCAGCGCCACGAAGCTGGGACAGTATGGGGGACCGTACAGCTCCAGCGGCGACGCATACTCCATCGCGGGTGTTGGGACCTTCGCCGCGGTGAACAAGATCGGTGAGGGCGACGACTTCCTTGTCGAGCTGGATCCCGTCACCGGAGCCGTGATCGCTGAGGTCGGTGTCCTGTCAGGCTACGAGTCGGTGTGGGGCCTGGCGGGTTGGACCGGACAAGCCTTCGCGTTCGACTCCGGCGGCGACATCGTCATCGTGGATACCGCCACTGGCCAGGTGGAGCAGGTCATCGGGGAGACGTCGCAGAGTTGGTGGGAAGCCGGCGTCCGGACCTTGATCTACTGAGGAAAACAAGTGAAGCGTAACGATCCGAATTCTACTGGATATCTGGTGCCGTTGGGCACCGAGGCTCGGTTGTTCCTGGCCAGCTTCCTCGTGCTGTTCCTCGAGCTGGCGGTCCTTCGCTGGACCGCTGCCCACGTGATGCACCTTGGCTACTTCTCCAACCTCGCCCTCCTGGGTTGCTTCCTCGGGATCGGCCTCGGACTGGTCGCTGCCCGGCGAGATCGCCTCCACCTGGTAGAGGCGTTCCCTTTGATCCTCACCGGGATGGTGGGGCTGATCCTTCTAACCCAGGTCCAGGTCGTCGTGAACTCGACCTCGGAGATCCACTTCTCGAATCCCGAAGGGGCGGGGATACAGCTCCCCATGTGGGCCATCGTGCCCCTGGTCTTCGTGCTCATCGCGGCTGTCCACATCGGGCCCTCTCAGGAGATGGGACGGCTCCTGCGCCGGGGCGCGCCCCTCCGGGCGTACACCGTGAATATTCTCGGGAGCCTTGCCGGGATAGCAGCCTTCGCTGCGTGCTCGGCGCTTGGCCTCGGGGCGGCGGCGTGGTTCGCCGGTGTAGCCATTCTCTACCTGGCCGTGGCTCGGGCCAGGCGATCCTGGCTGGTCCTCCTGGCCTTCCTTCCGCCGACCTTCTGTGGGATCGCGGATGTAGACGCGATCTGGTCCCCCTACTACCGCATCCAGGTCTACGAGCTAGAAGAGGAGGGGCAGGAGGAGTCGACCCTCTTTCGCCTGGACGTGAACCGGATCCTCCATCAGGTTATCGGGGATATTCAGGAGCGTGAGCCGTTCTACGATTTCCCATACCAGGCCTTCGCCGGGACCAGTGGCCAGCCCCCCGAGGTCTTGATCATCGGCGCGGGGACGGGCACGGACACCGCGTTCGCGCTCCGCCGCGGCGTCGCGCATGTGGACGCCGTAGATCTCCACCCGAACCGCCCCTACCAGGATCCACGGGTGATCACCCACGCGACGGACGGACGGGTGTTCATGAAGAACAGCGATCGCACCTACGACATGGTGATCTTCGGACTCCCCGATTCCCTGGGGCTGGTCAGCTCCATGGCCTCGGTCCGCCTCGAGAGCTTCCTCTTCACCCTGGAGTCCCTCCGGGAGGCCCGGGGCCTGGTCCGGGAGGGGGGCCTCTTCGTCATGTACAACTACTACCGACATGATTGGCTGGTCCGGCGCCTGGCGGAGATGCTCTTCGAGGTCTGGGACGCGCCGCCTCGGGTCCTGGTGCGGCCCGAGTTCAACATGACCGCGGTCCTCTTCGCCGGGCCCGGCGCTGCGGCGATCCCTGATGATCTGGGGGCGGCCTGGGGCTTTCGGTGGGCCGATCCGTCACAGCTTCGACGAGGAGTCGACCTGCCTACCGACGACTGGCCCTTTCTCTACCTCAAGGCTGCAGGCGTACCGCCGCACTACATGTGGATCCTGGCAGCGGTGCTCTTCTTCAGCGTCCTGGGCATAGCGGTCCTGCGCCCGCGGGGCGAGGCCGCGCCGGGACGGGGCCTCCTTCGGGGTCACTGGCACCTCTTCTTCTGCGGGGCCGCGTTCATGCTGCTGGAGACTGCGAGCGTGGTGCGGGCCTCCCTGTTCCTCGGGTCGACCTGGTCCACCAATGCGTTCACCTTCTTCGCGATCCTCGTGCTCGTCCTCCTGGCCAACCTGCTGGTGATGCGGCTTCGGCTGCGGCGGGCCTGGCCCTGGGCTGCGCTCCTGGTGGTGTCCCTGTCGATAGCGTTCCTGGTGCCCCTGGAGGCGGTCCTCGCCCTCCCCGGGGTCGTTCGTGCCGCGGCGGCCGGCGCGCTGATGCTTTCTCCGGTGTTCTTCGCCAATGTGCTCTTCGCACGCTTCTTCCGGGATGAAGAAGGGACCGCTGATCTGGGCCTCGCGGCGAACATCCTCGGGACCATGCTCGGCGGTGTTTTGGAGTACCTCTCCATGATCGTCGGTTACGGGACGCTCTACCTCGTGGCCGCGGGCCTCTACGCGGCGGCGGTCTTCATGTGGTGGCGGGTGGCGCGGAATCGGGCCGGCTGATACAATTCAAAAAAAGTTGGGGGAAACGATGCGGAAAATACCAGGGATCTTTTTGCTCATGTTGGCCCTCGTCCAGTCCTGTGCCGGCGACGACGGGAACTCAGGGCCGGGCGCGGACACCACGGTTGCGCCGGATGGCGCTACGGACGTCGTGACCGAGGACACCCTGGTGGACCTCGGCCCCGCGGACGTTTTCCTGCCCGAGGACACGCTGCCGGACACTCCGCTGCCGCCGGAGGACACCATCGAGGACGCGCCGATCCCCGATGTCGTTTACCCGGAGGACACCCCGCCCCCGGAAGACACCGCGCCCCAGACCTGCGGCCCGGACGATGACTGCCCCGATGGACTGGTCTGTGAACCGATGGTCGGCTTCTGTGTGGAATGTCTCTTCGAGCACCAATGCGCAGTGGGCACCCATTGCGTAAGCGGCGACTGCCTGCCCTACACGACCTGCATCGAGGACGACGCCTGTCCCGAGGGGCTCGTGTGTACGCCGGATCTCCTGGAGTGCGTCCCCTGCATAGCGGACGCCCAATGCGAGGGATCGCCGGCGACGCCCTACTGCGACGCCGCGCTGTACCTCTGCGTCGGGTGCCTCGAGAACGCGCAGTGCGAGGAGGCCTTCGAGTGCCTCGCCGGCGTTTGCGTTCCCTACTTTCCCTGCGCCTCGTCCAAGGACTGCGACGAAGGGATCTGCTGGACCGAGGCAGGAAAATGTGTGGACTGCCTAGAACAGGCGGACTGTGACGAGGAGACGATCTGTGTGGACCACCTCTGCGAGCCGCTCTGCGAGTCCGACAAGGACTGCAAGGACCAGGACGGGGTCTGCGACAAGGACCAGGGAGTGTGTGTGGACTGCGTCGGCGACGCGGATTGCCCCGACGTGTACAGCTGCGTGGCGGGGGTCTGCATCCTGGATCTTTGTGCGCAGGGCGTCCAACTCTGCGACGGCGCCTCGGTGGTGGTCTGCAACGACGTAGGGGACGGCTTCGCGCTCGTCGACACCTGCGGTGAGGATCAGGCCTGCAAGCAGGACGGCGACACAGCGTCCTGCCTGGACATGGTCTGCCCGCCCGGGCAGTACTGCACCGAAGAGGAGCACGCTATCCATTGCTCACCCGATGGCCTGGAGATCCTCTCCGACGAGAACTGTCCGGAGTTGGAACTGGTGTGCGAGCTCGGCGAGTGTGAGCCGGTGATCTGCGAGCTAGGCACTGAGGAATGTGACGAGGCCGGCTTCGACAAAGTGGTGTGCTCCCCCCTGGGGACCCAGTGGCTGCCGGACCCCTGCCCCGAGAAGTTCTACTGCGAGGCCAATGAGGCATTGGGCACAGCGCTTTGCCTGTCCCAGATCTGTGACCCGGGTGAGCCCACCTGCCTCGGCAACCTGGCGACCACTTGCAACGAGAACGGCTCGGACGTCCTGCCCGACGGCGAGGACTGCGGAGACCTCTTCTGTCTCGGGGGTGTGTGCTCTGAATGCCAGGAGACGGAGCTCTGCGATGGCCTGGACAACGACTGCGACGGCGAGGTCGACAACAACACCGAGGACTGTGGTCTGCCGGGTCAGTGCTTCTTCGGCACCTGCTATAACGCAATCGAGGGCGCAAGCTGCTGGGTAAAGCAATACAGCGGCCACGTCTACATGGCCTGCTACAAGAACAACACCAATGGCTTCCAGGCCGGCGAGATCTGCGTTGACTGGCACGGCTCCCACTTGGTGGTCCTCGACAACGTGGAGGAGGAGCAGTTCATCTTGGCCAACGTCTCAGGCCCCGCCTACATCGGGTACACCGATGTGGATCAGGAGGGGGAGTGGGTCTGGGTGCAAGGAGAGAACGGCTACGAGAACTGGTGCCCGAACCAGCCCGACAACTGGCAGAACAACGAGGACTGCTGCATGATGAAGTCCAACGTCGGCGGCGAGACCAACTGTTGGAACGACATAACCTGCGAGGGCAGCGGCAACCGCTTCGTCTGCGAGATCGAAGGTCCCTGATCCCATCCCGACGGCGCCCAGTTTGATCTCAGCCATCCACTGCGATAAAATCAATAGGGAGATGAATCTCTCTGTCGACAGGAAGTACCCCAAGACGCGGGCCAGGCCCGCTGGAGGAGTGTCATGACCTGGCGAACCCCGATTATTCTGATGGCTGGCCTGTTGCTCTCCGTGTCCACCGTCCGGGCGGACGACGGGGGGGGTGTCAAGGTGGTTGAGCCGCTCCCCGGCACCCCCGAGCACCTGCTCCAGCAGGTCTTCGTCGCCGCACAATTCGACGACTACCGCGGCTTCTACGGAGACCTCTGCCACCGGGACACCTGCAAGCTCACCGACGTGGCGATGAAGTCTTTCGAGAACGCGCAGTGGAAGAAATTCAAGGCGGCCTACAAACGCTTCCTCGTGGACGAGGACACATTGAGCTTCAAGTACGAGCGCACGTCCCCGAAGAAGATCACCGAGCGCACCAGCAAGGTGACCTTCTACTTCCAAGGAGGCAGCATGATCCTGAAGAAAGACTCCGAGGGGGCCTGGAGGATCTATCGCCTCAGCGAGTAGGCGCCGGCCTCCAACTACTCCGACACGAAGACCCCCGCGAACGGGGCCGCCTCCTCGCCATCCACGATCACGTCCCCGTCCCATTGACCATCCACCAGCGCATCGACCTCCAGATCATCGTCCGCGTCCACCAGGACGCAGGTCCCCTTGACCTTGAGCCCGGACTCCAGCTGGAGATCCTCCACCGCGTCCTCGAGGTCGCCGACCAGGG
>CAZNWW010000184.1:0-7339 GCA_964576155.1 uncultured Myxococcales bacterium
AGCGGGTCCCCAATGACCGGCTTATCGACTTCTACGAGGAGCGCGCACGCGGGGGCGCCGGGCTCTTGATCGTCGGCGGCGCGGGCATCGACCTTAGGGGCTCCGGCTTCCTCCTCCCCGGGATCGACAGCGACGAGACGATCCCCCACTGGACCCGCTTGATCGAGGCGGTGCACCGGCACGGATCGAAGATCTTCATCCAGCTCTACCACGCCGGACGATACTCCCACCAACGCCTCAACAAGGGGCAGCAGGCTGTCGCCCCCTCAGCGGTGACCTCACGGCTGACCCGGGAGGAGCCGAGGGCCCTGGAGACCGACGAGATCCTGGAGATCGAGGAGAACTTCGCGCGGGCTGCCAGGCGGGTCCGGGAGGCCGGCGCGGACGGCGTGGAGATCATCTCCTCCGCGGGGTACCTGATCTGCCAGTTCCTCTCCCCCCTCACGAACCTGCGCGAGGACGAGTACGGTGGCTCCTTCGAGAACCGCTGCCGGTTCGGGGTGGAGACCCTCGGGGCGGTCCGGGCCGCGGTGGGTGATGACTTCGCCGTAACCATGCGGTTCTCGGGCAACGACTTCGTACCCGGCAGCAACACAAGCACAGAGCTCATCGACGTAGCGAAGCGCTTCGCCGATGCGGGTGCAGACGCATTCAACGTCACCGGTGGATGGCATGAGACCCCGGTGCCCCAGCTCCCGGCGGTGGTTCCTCGGGGAGCCTACTCGTACCTCGCTGCGGGGATCCGCAAGGCGGTGGACGTCCCCGTCTTCGCGTCCAACCGGATCACCCGACCGGAGCAGGCCGAGGCCCTCCTGCGGGATGGCGTATGCGACCTGGTGAGCGTGGGACGGAGCCTCATAGCGGATCCCGAGTGGCCGAACAAGGCCCGAACAGGCCGGGTCCGTGAGGTCCGTCCCTGCGTGGCCTGCATGCAGGGATGCCTGGACAAGCTCTTCGCCCTCGGCCAGGTGACCTGTCTGTGCAATCCTCGGGCGGGATTCGAGGGAAAGCGCATCGTCACACCCGCCGAGACCCCGAAGCACGTGGTGGTGGTCGGCGCGGGGCCCGGCGGACTCGAGGCGGCCTTGACCGCGCTGGACCGGGGTCACAAGGTTACAGTCCTTGAGAAGTCGGATCGGATCGGGGGACAGCTCCCCCTCGCGGCGGCTCCGCCGGGACGCTCGGATTTCGGCAACCTGCTGATCTTCTACCTGAACGAGGTGGAGCGGCGGGGCGTGGATGTCCGCACCGGCGTCGAGGCTACGGTGGAGAAGATCCGTGAACTCTCCGCAGATTCGGTGATCCTGGCCACCGGTGCGCGGGAGCTCACGCCGGATCTCCCCGGTGCGGAGCACGCAGTCCACGCGTGGGATGTGCTCCTGGGCCGTGTCGTCACGGGTCGCCGGGTCGTAGTGGTCGGGGGCGGCGCAGTGGGCGTCGAGACCGCGCTCCACGTGGCTGAGAAGGGATGCATCGACGGGGAGACCCTGAAGTTTTTGATGAAGTACCAGGCCGAAGACATCGAGACCTTGCGGCGCCTGGTAACCCGGGGCACGAGCCAGGTGAGCCTGGTGGAGATGCTCCCGAAGGTCGGCCGCGATATCGGTCCGGCGAACCGTTGGGTCTTCCTCAAGGAGCTGGATATCATGGGGGTGGACGTCCGGCCCGGCGCGAAGGTGATGAAGATCACCGAGGACGCGGTCCTGATCGAGACCGAGGGTGGCGAAGAGCGCCTGGACGCGGACACGGTGATCCTGGCCCTGGGTGCCCGGGCCGAGGACGCGCTGGGCGACGCGCTCGAGGCGGCGGGGATCGCCGTAACCCGGGTGGGAGATGCGAAGAAGCCGAGGCAGATCATCCACGCGGTGCACGAAGGCTTCGAGGCGGCGCGGGCGATCTAGATGACGACGAACGCAGGGAGGAGACGATGATACGTTGGATCGGGTGGGCCGCAGCTGTTCTGGCCCTCATGGGACTCTTCGCGAGCGGCTGCAACTGGAAGAAGAAAGCGGTCATCCTGGCCTGCGAGTGCTACGTGGACTGCGCCGACCAGATCGAAGTCGACAGCCCCCAGGAGCTGATGGGATGCCAGAGGGAGTGCAAGGGGGCACATTACGAGGGCTGGGACCAGGGCTCCCAATGGGCCATCCAGATCCTGGAGGGCAACCGCGAAGCCTGCTCCCAATAGGTCTGCACCTCGGGGTTCGGCGTCGGCAGCGAGCTACGGCCGCCCTGGGCGGGCCACCTGTCACCCTCCTCGCTCGGCGGACGGCAAGTCCGCCTCCCTCGTCGGGGCGCTTCGCTTGCCAGGCGTCACCGCCCAGGACGGCCTCGCTTTCGCTGCCGACTGCCTCACCCCTCGCCGCTGACCTGGGTCTGGAGGTATGGGACGATGCTTGGGATCATCTTTGATCTGGATGGATTGCTGGTGGACAGCGAGCCGTTGCAGGAGCGGGCGATCTGCGGGGTGTTGGAGCGGTACGGGATCAGGCTGGGCTCCGGCGACTTCGAAGCCATGGTGGGGATCTCCACCATGCAGAATTTCCAGGATGTGATTGACCGGCATGGTCCCTTCGAGACCGTGGAGCGCCTTATCGAGCAGAAGAACGCGCTGTACCATGAGATTGCGCGGGCGGAGCTGAGGCCCATGCCGGGAGCAGTGGCGCTCGTGGAGGCCGCTGCTGCGAACCGGATACCCCGAGTCGTCGCCTCCTCATCGCCTGTTCGTGATGTGGTCCTGTCGCTGGAGACGGTCGGGCTGGATGCTCTGCTCACCCTGCGGGTCGGCGGGGATCAGGTCGAAGCGACGAAGCCTGCGCCGGATCTCTACCTGAGTGCCCTGGCCCTCGTGGGGCTCCCCGCTGAGCGCTGCGTCGGGCTGGAGGACACCGAGCACGGGGTCCTCTCCGCCAAGGCCGCGGGCCTCGCTTGCGTGGCGGTACCCAACCGACACACCCGCGGCCAGGATCTCTCCGCAGCGGATCTCACCGTCGCCTCCCTGGAGGCCTTGTCCCTCCGGGATCTGGCGACTCTCGCCTCCTTCGGGTAGACTCTCATCCGGCAGAACAGGAGGGGACGATGAAGCATCTCATGTTGGTGACCGGTGCAGCGGCGCTGCTCAGCTGGGGCAGCCTGGGCTGTGCGAGCGGCGGCGGAGAGGATGGCGGCGAACCTGGGATCGACACCATCCGCGGCGAGGACACGATCGAAGACCGCGTCGCAGTAGATGGGGTGCCCTCGGACAGCGGGGAGCCCGACGAGGTCTGCGTACCGGACTGCGGAGAGAAGATCTGCGGGACCGACGGCTGCGGTGGTTCCTGCGGAGACTGTGGCGCCGGGGAGCTCTGCCAGTTCGGGCAATGCGTCCCTGAGGGCGGCTGCGAGGACCTGGAAGACTGTCTGCCCCGTATCTGCGATGCGGACGGCGATTGCGCCGACTGCACCGAGGACGCCCAATGCGCCGATGCCGATCTCGTCTGCAACGAGGACAGCGGCCACTGCGTGAACTGCATCGAGGATGCCGATTGTCCCGAGGGCACGGCCTGCGACGCGAACTACACCTGCCAGCCCCTGTCCTGCCCCGACGTGGACTGCCCCGAAGGCATGGTTTGCGATGAAGAGGCGCACGTCTGCGTGGAGTGCGTCACCGCAGATGACTGCGGCCCATGGGATGAATGCCTGGACAACGCCTGCATCGGCCCGACCCCTTGCGACTCCTCCAAGGACTGCGCGGACGACGAGGTCTGCTGGAAGGAGGAGGGCATCTGCGTTGTGTGCGTCGAGGACGCGGACTGCGATGACGGGTACCGCTGCAACGCCGTCCACGAATGCGAGGAGATCCTCTTCTGCGATTCGGACAAGGACTGCAAGGACTATGACAAGGTATGTGACAAGGACCTGGGCGAGTGCGTGGACTGCCTGTCCGACGTTGATTGCGCCTCGGACCATTTCTGCATGGACGCATCCTGCCTGCCGGATATCTGTGACCAGGACGCCGAGGGACCTGTCTGTCTGGACGGCGACGTGGTGCAGTGCAGCGCGAACGGAGGTGTCGCGACGCCCGTGGAGGTCTGCCCCGAGGGGACCTTCTGCCAGGACGCCGCCTGCTTGGAGTGGATCTGCGTTCCCTCAGAGTCGGGCTGCGACGGAGACACCGCGTTCGTTTGCAGCGATGACGGCGATGGCTACGCGTCGGAGGAGGTCTGTGAGGGGGAGGACATCTCCTGCGTGGCCGGGGAATGTATCGAGGTGGTCTGCCAACCGGGCGAGACCGTTTGCCTCAATCCCCAGGCCACGGTGACCTGCGACGAAGAGGGCGCTACCTTCGAGGTCACTGAGTGCGGCGAGGGCTCGTACTGCGATGACGAGGTTGGCGTATGCCTGGACTGGGTCTGCACCCCTGACACGTCATGGTGTGAAGGCAACACGGTCATGGCCTGTGACGAGATCGGTTCCGGGGCGGCCATGGCAGACGATTGCTCCGAGAATGAACTCACCTGCGTCGGTGGCGAGTGCATCGAGTGCGCCCCTGACTGCACGGACCTGGAGTGCGGCGATGACGGCTGCGGCGGCTCCTGCGGCCTCTGTGACGACGGCTTCGCATGCGTGTGGGACGGCCAGTGCTACGAGCAGCCCTGCAACGACGAGTGCACCGGGTCCTCAGCCGAGGCGATCTTCTGCGGGTTGGAGCTTTGCGCCCCCGGGGTCGCCCTGGGCGTCACCGTCGGCTCTCCTGTGGGTGACAACCCGGCTTCGGGCGTCTCGGTCATCGAGCACTACGGCTCCGCTGCGAATGATCTCGTGTTGCAGGCAGGGACCTCCTACCTCGCCGTGGCCACGGGCCAGCTGATCGGCGGGAACCACAACACCCAGCTCCCCGGGGGATCCCCGTGGACCGATCCCTGGTCGTCCTCGGCCAATGGCCACGACGTGGTCCACGTCCGCCTGAACCTCCAGGCGCCGCCGCCGGATGTCTCCGGATTCTGCATCGATTCCTGGTTCATCTCCGCGGAGTTCGGCCTCACCCAGATCTTCGACGACAAGTTCTATCTCGTGGTCACCGGAGCCGGCGAAGGCATCGCGGCAGGCGAGGTGATCAACTTCATGCCTTGTACCGACCCCGAAGAATACACCAGCTTCACCGATCCCGGGGGGACCGCGATGTGTTACGTCACGGCCCTCTCGGGATTCGCCAACTGCTCCGAGGGCTCCCCGAACCTCGACGCCACCGGGTTCAGCTGCGGCTTCGGCTGGATGCGGACCTGCTGGCCCACGGCGGGTGAGGCCCTCTTCGACCTCGTCGTCCACATCCACGACGCGAAGGACGCCCAGTACGACTCCGTGGCTTTGGTGGACAACTTCCAGTGGACATACGGAGACTTTGAGCAAGGGACCTGGTTCATCGAGTGAGTCTCCGCCCTCAAGCTCCACCATCACGAGTCAGTTTGTTGATCGCCCTGGTGGCCGCGGGGACCTTCCTCGGGGCAAGCTTCGGGTCGATGGTCACCGTGGCCCTGCCGTCCATCGGCCGATCCCTGGACGTGTCCATGGACGCGGCCGGCTGGGTGATCCAGGCGTTTCTCGCGGTAGCGGCGATCACCCTGATCCCCGCGGGACGCCTCGGCGATCGCGTGGGGCATCTCCGGGTGTACCGGGTCGGGCTCGGGATCCTGGTGCTGGCGTCGGTCCTTTGCGCCGTCGCGCCGGTGTTCTGGGTCCTCCTGGCAGGGCGTGGACTCCAGGGATTGGGGGCCGGGATGCTCATGTCCTGTGGTCCCGCGCTGTTGACCACCTCTGTGGCCCCGGACCGCCGGGGGTGGGTCTTGGGGATCGTGTCCACCGCTACGTGCACCGGGCTGATCCTGGGGCCTCCTCTGGCCGGCTTCCTCGTTGAGGCTCTCGGGTGGGAGGGGGTCTTCGCTGCCTCGGCCGTCCTCGGCGCGCTGGTCCTGGTCCCGACCCTCCGGTTGCGTCGAGAGGGGGGCGGAGGACCGCCCCGTGTGGACCTGACCACGGAGCTGCAAATGTTCCGTTCTGCGGTGTTCTCCGGGACCATGGCAGCAGCGATCCTCCTGTACTCGGCCGTCTTCATCGTGACGATGCTCATCCCGTTCTACCTGGAGGAGGGCCTCCTCCTACGGCCAGACCAGGTGGGTGCGGTCCTCATGGCGCAGCCTCTCGTGATGGCGGTGGTAGTGTCGCCCGCCGGCTGGTTCTCGGATCGAGCAGGCACCCGCTGGCTCGCCGCGGGCGGGATGCTGGCCTGCGCAGCGGCCCTTGGAGCCATGGGGCTCCTCTTCGACGGGGGGACCTCTCTCTGGCAGGTGGCGGCTCTCCTGGTCGTCCTCGGCCTGGGCTGCGGTCTCTTCGTGTCACCCAACTCCAGCGCGCTCATGGGCGCGGCCGACCCCAAGGCTCAGGGCAGCGCCGGCGCAATGCTCGCCATCGCCCGTACGGCAGGGATGTTCCTGGGCATCAGCATGGCCACCATGGTCTTCAGGACCGCGGGCGGCGCGTCCCGCGGCCGCTGGGGCGCGGACGAGTTCCACGCGTTCGGCGTCGCCCTCGCCGTGGCCGCGGCCATCATGCTGGCCGGCTCGATCGTATCGGCGTTGCGAGGGGAACCTCGGAGGAATTGCCTATGACCCACCCCTCCCTCCCACCATGGCTCCTGGAGATCCTGGCCTGCCCCGACTGCATCGCCCCTCTCCCCCCCACGGGGACCTGTGTTTGTGGAGAGCACTGGGATCTTGGAGCGGATGTGCCTGACTTCCTGCACGATGCCATGCCCCTCGGGGCTGCGTACGACCGCATGGCCGACAATGCGGAAGAGCGGGCGCAGGAGGAGCCGGAGCGATTCACCCGCATCGATCGTGCGCTCCTCGAGGTGGCCGGGGGACGGACCCTGGACCTGGGCTGTGGTGTAGGCCGGATGCTGGATGAGCTGGAGTCCCGCAGCGAGCATGTGGTCGGCGTGGATATCTCAACTGAGAGCCTCGCCCGTGCGCACGGGCGAGGATTCACCGTGCTCCGGGCGGATGCGTTGCACCTGCCCTTCCGGACCGGGAGCTTCCACGCCGTGGTGTCGGGTTTCGGGACCTTTGCACACCTCCCCATCGAGGACGCAGCCTGGGAGGTCTCCCGAGTGCTGGCCCCGGGAGGGCAGGTGGCGTTCCATAACTTCGGGCGCTTGGCGTTGGTCTCGGCGCAGGTGATCGCAGGTCTGGTGCGGCTTCGCAGACCACGCTTGACCACGGCCTTCCACACCGACGCCATCCGGCGCTGGAGGGACGTGGAGACCGCTCTGTCTACGGCGGGCCTTCACGTGGTCCAGGCTGAA
>CAZNWW010000185.1:0-7338 GCA_964576155.1 uncultured Myxococcales bacterium
ATCCGGCGCGTCCGGGGGAGGTACGCAGCCGTCGGCGGGGCACGCGTCGTCGACGGTGTCGGGCTGCTCATCGACATACGCGTCCGGTGGCGGGGCGTCCCGATGCCCCCAGTCCTGGATCCCGACGTCCGCAACCGTGTCCGGCGGCGGATCCGTGGGATATTTCGTCTCGGAGTCGGGACAACCGGAAGCGGTCAGGAGTACAAGCCAGAGCGCCCCGCAGGGTCCCATCCACCGGATAATCTTCATGGTCGGGCCCTCCTCTTGGTTCGCATCGTCAATCGGCCTCCGCCCTACGGTATCCGAACATCTCCATGATGTCCGCGTAGTCCGTCGCTATCTGCTCGGGGCGCAGCGCGAGATCCTCGCAGGAGTAGCGGTGGTCGCTCTTGTAACCTCGCACCTTCACGGTCTCGGCCGCAAGGCGCGCCCGGATGGCGTCGGATGCTGTGTAGCCCAGGCGCTCGAAGCACTCGAGCGCCACCGCGTGAGGAGCGGTCACCAGCTCCTCGTAGCGCACGATCATGTGCTGATCCTCGGGCATCTCCCGTAGCTTCGGGATCGGTTCACGATACCAGGCGGAGAGCAGCTCGTGGATGAAGGCCTGGGAAGGCGAGTCCTCCCGGCGACTGCAAAAAACATCGTAAAAGTAGGACAGGAAGCTGAACGTCGACGGCACGGCCTCCAGGGGGTTGCGCACCATGCAGACAATGCGAGCGTCGGGGAAGGTCCTGCGGACCGCGTCGATCTTGAACGAGAACGACGGGTTCTTGGACAGAAAGTGCTTGCCGCGGCCAAAGACGTAGAGGTGCCGCTGCACGCAGCGCCGGTAGAAGCCCATGATCTTCGCCTGCTCCGGGGCAGGCATGTTTTCGTCGAAGAAGACCAGCGGAAGGACTTCGTCCCGGAAGGGCAGAACCAGAGCGGCGAAACCCGTGGCGAAGATGTTGGCGAGGATCGGGTCGTCCTCCTCCGGCTCGAAGAGACCTATCTTGTGCATCCGGTTGAAGTCCCTGAACGCCCACCCCTCGAACGCGAGGATTGAGCGGGCCAGGGGCCGCCCGACGAGGCGATCCAGCGCGCCGACGCCACGCCAGAATAGCTTCTGGGTCACCGAGGGGGCGAAGAGAACCTCCCAGGTCTTGAGCGACGAAAACTGGCTGTCGCCTGCAAGGAGACGTTGCAGCAGGGTCGAGCCCGTACGGGGCGGCCCCACGATGAACAATGGTCTCTCCACCGTCTGTCGCCGATACCCCCGGAAGATCACTTCGTCCAGCAGGAGGCCGATCCAGTTGAAGAAGAGGGTCACGAAGTAGGCGGGGAACAGAATCAGCAACACGAGGATCCGCTTGGGAGTCAGCCGGGCGTCGGTGCCTCGGGTACGGAACAGGGTCTTGTAAACCAGCAGCGCAAGGAGTCTGAATTGGAACGGCATGCTCGACGTGTTCTCCATGGTCGAGCCCTATCATGCCATCTTGTTGGTTCGGGGTCGTTGCCTGGCTACGCGTTCCGGGAGATACCCGGGAAACCCGGTGCGCGGTTCGGTCACTTCTTGTCCAGCGCACCAAAGATAAGGATGTGACGGGCGCGCCGCACGAGCTTCTTCTCGGTACCCGGAACCGCCCGGAGATCTTCCACGGTGGCGAAGCCCCCCACCGCGTCCCGGGCCTTCACGATCGCAGCTGCGTTCTCGAAGCCCAGGAAGCGGAGGTCCGCAGCCGTGGCCCGGTTCACGTCCACGGAGACCTCCACCTGCGCAGCGAAGCCCTGGACGGTCTTGGGTCCAATTCCCTTGACTGCCTGGAGATCCTCCGCGGTAGAAAACCAGCCGCTCTCCGTCCGATGCTCGACGATGGCCTCGGCCTTCTTCTGGCCGATCCCCGACAAGGCGGTCAGGGTCGCAGCGTCTGCCAGGTTGATGTTGACCTTGACCCCAGCTCCGCCCGCCGCGCCGGAAACACAAGGCTGTGGCCCCTCCTTCGGCACCATGAACACGCAGGCGATGCGCTGGTAGGTCTTCTCGCCGATCCCCTTCACATCGGTGAGCTGGTGGAGGTTGACGAACCCTCCCACCGCGTCCCGGTGACTCAGGATCTTCTCTGCGGTCTTGGGGCCGATCCCCTTGAGCATCATGAGATCCGCGTCGGTGGCGGCGTTGATGTCCAGAAGCTGAGGAGCCTCCTCCGCGGTCGCGGACAATGCCAGGAGCAGAAGGACGACAGCGACGAGGGATGGGACGGCGGTTCGGTGCATGGCGACCTCCCAGGGAAGACTACTGAGAGATGATACACATCCCCGCCACGACGCGTCCAGGGATTGACGATCTCCTACCCGGTGGCCGCGAAGGGGAGGGCCAACTGACCGCCTGATACCGCGGCCTCATCCCGGAAGCGTACGCCGACCCCCACGAGGCGCACGGGTCGCGCCCCGCGGCGCCAGGCCCGACCGCAGAGATCTCGATACACCTCCAGGTCCGGCCGATCCCCGGAGGCCTGGACCGTGGTCACCTGGAAGTCCTGAAACTTCAGCTTGACGATGAGGGTCTTGATGCCTCGGACCGGATCCCCCCGCACGCGGAGCCGCTCGAGCCGACCCACGAGCTGGCCATGGAGGGGCTCGATCTCTCCCAGGCACTCGGCCGCCCCGGGGAGGTCCTCCGCGTAGGTCTCCTCGACGCTCAGGGACTTGCGCTCCCAGGAGGTGATCACGGGGCGGTCGTCGATCCCGCGGCAGAGTCGATACAGGGCCTCGCCGAAGCTCCCGAACCGGCGCTGAAGTTCTTCTTTCGTGAGGGTCTGGAGGTCCCCGCAGGTCCGGAGCCCCAGATCATTGAGGCGCCCCGCGGTCACCGGCCCCACGCCGTGGATCCGCTCAACCTCCAGGGGGCGCAGGAACGCGTCCACCCGCTCCGGAGTCACGACCACCAGGCCGTCGGGTTTTTTTATATCGCTCGCAACCTTGGCCAGGAACTTGTTGGACGCCACCCCCGCGGACGCGGTGAGATGCAGCTCCCGCCGAATCCGCTCTCGGATAGCCATGGCAATACGCGTCGCGGAACGCGCGCCCGTGACGTCCAGGAAGGCCTCGTCGATGGACAGGGATTCGATACGATCGGTGACGCTCTCTAGGATCCCGTGGAGGTGGCGGGACGCGGCCTTGTAGCGCTCGAAGTCAGGGCGGAGGAGGAGCAGGCCGGGGCAGCGCCGCACAGCGACCGCGGAGGGCATGCCGGAGCGGACACCGAAGCGCCTGGCCTCGTAGGTGCATGTGCTCACCACCCCGCGACGGCCCGGGTCCCCGCCCACCGCTACAGGCCGACCCCGGAGGGTCGGATCATCCCGCACCTCGACCGCGGCATAGAACGCGTCCATGTCGACGTGAATGATCTTGCGTTGTCGGATACTGAACATGCGTTCAGTATGGTGTTGTCGTTTGCGCCTGTCAAGACCCCATCAGGAGGGGACGGATGAACTCGTTGAACCCGCGCAGGTGCCAGATGAGGAGCCAATAATAGACGATGAACAGGCCAAAGATCCCGATCACGGCCATGCGCTGGCGTCGATAACGCCACAGGAGGTAGGAGCCCAGCGCCACGAGCAAGAGCTTCACTGCGACGAAGATGATGGGATGGATCCCCAGGAGGAGATCCATGATGGGGTTGGTCTCCGAGGTCTCCTTCCCTACGATCCAGTAGACCGTGAATACCGCGTCGAGGGCGTTGAGGAGAAAGACGATGAAGATCATCTTCCCCATCCAGCCGATCTGCTTCTCTGTTCCAACCTTCATGCTCCACCTCCGCGCAGGGGATCGTTCCCAACTTATCACTTTCAAACGCCTGTGATAAGTTGGGGCCCGTCCCGAGGAGGTTTCCATGGAGTGGTACGAGCATCCGTTGCTGGCCGCGCTGCCCGGCGCTACCCGATCTCGACTCCCTCTGGCCACGGCCAGCTTCGAGGCCGGCGACGTTGTCCACGCATCGGGCCTGGCCGTGGACCGGGTCCACTTCGTGCTCCAGGGCACGATCAACCTGCTGCACAAGGACCAAACCCTCGGGGTCAAGTCCGTCGTGGAGGCCGCCGGGCCCGGTCATCTGGTAGGCGCACGGACCGAGCGGGGGAGCGCCATCGTTGCCCGCCACGAGGCGGTGGCCGTGGAGCCGGTCCGTACCGCCTCGATGCCCCAGGAGGCCTTCCAGGCCCTGCTCCTGGAGTCGCCCCCCTTCGCGATGGCCTTCATCCGCTACAACGAGCTTCGCCGGGAGCTGATCGAGGAGCGATCCATCGCCGCCAGCAAGATCAACATCGAGTCCGTGCGGGTAGACGACGACCTGATCCGAAGAGTGACGATCTCCTACGTGCTCTCCCACCGGGTCATCCCCGTGGCGCTCAAGTCGGGCACGGCCACCGTCGCGCTGGTGGACGCGGACCTCACCAAGGTCGAGCACGACATGAAGCGCCTCCTGGGCGCGTCCCGGGTGGTGCCCCTCAAGATCTCCCAGAGACAGTTCGACGAGTTCCAGCGTCGTCACCTCGGCCCGGACCTGGCGACCCCCTCCTCGGAAGACGAGATCTCCTGGTACCGGGAGGTCAAGGGCAAGGACTACGCGGTCCACTACGAGAACCCCTACGAGTCCCTCCTGGAGCAGACCAAGGGCAAGGATCTGGAGATCGACGGGGCCGCGGTGGTGCGCCTCTCGGACAAGGTCATCGGCGAGGCCCTGGACCTGGACGCGAGCGACATCCACTTCGAGCCCTTCCCTGGCGGGATGGAGGTGCGCTTCCGCATCGACGGAGAGCTGGTCGCCCGCCCGGAGAGGATCCGCAGGGACCACCTCGCCGCGATGCTCTCCCGGCTCAAGGTCCTGGCCGGGATGGACATCGCAGAGCGCCGCAAGCCCCAGGACGGCCGCGCCACTGCGGTGTGCAACAACCGGAAGGTGGACCTGCGGATCTCCACGGTCCCCACCCGCTTCGGCGAGAAGATCGTGATCCGAATCCTCGACCCGGTGGCTCGGCTCATGGACCTGGACTCCCTGGTGGTGAGCCGGGAGGTCCTGGACAGCATCCTCTGGATGGGCGAGCGGCCCTACGGGATGATCCTGGTCTGCGGCCCCACGGGCTCGGGAAAGACCACCACGATCTACGCCCTCCTCATGCGCAAGAAGGACCAGCCGGTGAACATCGTCACCATCGAAGACCCCATCGAGTATATCCTCGAAGGGATCACCCAGGTCCAACGCAACCCCGCGGTAGGCCTGGACTTCCCCCACGCTGTCCGCGCGTTCCTGCGCCAGGATCCTGACGTGATCCTGGTCGGCGAGACCCGCGACCCGGAGACCGCCAAGGCCTCCCTCGAGGCGGGCCTCACCGGCCACCTGGTCCTCACCACCATCCACGCAGGCAACGTCTTCGCGTCCCTCTACCGCCTCTCGGAGATGGGCATCGACCCCTTCATCATCGCCAACTCAGTGGTGGGCCTGATCTCCCAGCGGCTGGTCCGCAGGACCTGTCCCGCCTGCGCTGAGAACACACCCTACCATCGGCGCCTCATCGAGCCCCTCGGTCTGGCAGGGTTGCCCAGCCCCGACGGGGACTTCTACATGTTCCGCCGGGGCAAGGGCTGCGCTACCTGCAACTACAAGGGCTACAAGGGCCGGATCGCGGTGTTCGAGACCCTGCGGGTGGTGGACGAGTTCAAGCACCTGCTGGCAGAGAACCGTCCCTTCGCCGAGACCCGGGCCGCGGCGCGCAAGCTGGGCATCTACCACTCCATGCGCCAATACTCCGCCCTCCTCCTGGGCGCGGGCCTGACCACCCCGGAAGAGATCTCCCGGATCCTGTTCTATGAGCGGGGAGAGGACCTCCCGGACGCTACGGTGGAGGAGGACACCCCGTCAGCGGGCGCGTAAGCTGCGGCGCTCCGCGAGGAAGCGATCCAATGCGTCGTCGTCCCGGTTGAGCAGGACAGCATCCCCGTCCAGACCCAGCTCTGAGAGATGGGCCTCCACGGCCTCGTTCTCGCCGATCTCCACCCAGGTGTGGCCGTCGGAGCATTCCACAAGGCGGGCGCCCCGCTCCACCGCGAGAAGGAGCCCACAGGGACGGGGGAAGAGGTATGTCGCTTGAGCGCTGGGGATGCAGTGTGTTTATGAGGCCACATCTGAAGACGGTACTTCCCCTGGACAGGTCTCCAACGAATTACATAGGTGATGAGAACGCCGAGAAGATACTCATTGCCGCCGGAGTCCATCTTTCACTTCATGTGGAGATGCATCAATGGCGAGTTCATGCTGGAGTCCGAGACCGTCAAGCGCCGGTACCTGGATACCAGGTTCCGGTTCCTGAAGAGGGCCCGGGGAAAGGTCCGCATCCACTCATACTGTTTGATGAGCAATCACGGGCATGAAACGTCAACGCTGACAGCCGGCTCGGAGCACATGTCGAACTGGGCCAGGTCAGCTCACTCATCATTCTGTCGGTGGCTGAACATCCGCATGAAGCGACGAGGCCCTGTCGCCCAGGACAGACCGAACACCGTTGCGCTTGAGGACCAGGAGGCACTCAAGAGGGTAATGTTCTACAACGACTGGAATCCTGTGAAGGCAGGGATTTGCCAGCACCCCGCCGACTACAAGTTCTCATCCTATCGGTTCTATGCGTTCGGCGAAGAAAACCGGTGGACCCCACACCTGACAATACCTCAATGGTACTTGGATCTCGGAGACACACCGGAGGAGCGGCAGGGACAGTATCGAATCCAGTGTGATCAGTACTGCCTGGATAAAATCCTGCCGGAGTTGGAGGAGGCGGAGCAAGGCTACGCCTACGGCAGCGTCCGATATGTGACCCACCGCGAGCGCTTCCTCAAGGGTGTGATGGCGCGGATCAGGGATGGTCGCATTCCCCGAAAGACCCTGGACCGCTGGGCCCTAAAACACCTCTCGAAGCATGTCCTCAGGTCCAAGGCTGAGTGCAGGCCCCCTCCGTAGAAGTACTCTTCGCCAGAGAATGTTCACCCAGAGGTAACCCATGCGACGAGGTGCGCGCCCAAACCTGGAAATGGGCACCGACATTGGCCGATGCGATGCTTTGTCGGCTGATCTCAGCTACGTTCAGGCTGGCGCTGGTGGTTCGAGGACGTCCCGGCGTCTATTCGCCCTCGTCGAATTGGTCCCCTGCAAGTCCTTTGGCCTCGACCGCTAATCTCCTCGCAAGAAAAGCGCTGCAATAGGGATATCTGACGGATAAGTGAGCCAGCGTTTACGGGCCCAACGAGTCCCCCCGTCCCGAACGAGTCCTCCCGAACGAGTCCCCCCGTCCCGAACGAGTCCCCTCCCGA
>CAZNWW010000186.1:0-4782 GCA_964576155.1 uncultured Myxococcales bacterium
TTTCTCGTGATTCCTTTCCATACGTGACGCGGCGGGCGAGCGCCGAGACTATTCGGAGCCCCACCAACCGGCCCGTATCTGCCTCTACCAGAGCCACCTTGCGGACCCGGCCCAGGCCTTCCACCTGGCCAACGATACCCTTCCGCTCCACCCTGCCTTCTTCTTCGAGTTCCCCGCTGACGTCGATGATCGCGCAATGGATCCCGTCCTGGTCCACCATTCCGCGGTAGGTGCCCTCCAGGTGCCAGCGCACGACGTTCTGACTCTTCTCCCGTTCCACGGGCATGGCCCCCGCGTCATTCCAGGTCTTCCCCGGGGCCGCGGTGTCCGGCGGCAGGGTCACCTGCAGATCCCGTACGAGCTGGTGGAACAGGTCCTCCATTCCTCGGGGAAGGGTCGAGGCCTTTGCCACCTCCAGCTCCTGTACGCGCCCCCTCTCGTCCATGGCCAGGTGTACCTCGACGCGCTCCAGGGACGGCGCAAAGGAAGCCATCTGGGGCGGAACAGGTGCGGGCTTGCCGTCGGGTCCCAGGGGGACAAAGGACGCGTTCCTGATTCGCAGGCGGAGCCGCGTGAGCCCGTCGTCCCGGGAGATCACCTCACGCACCAGGGTGAACTCCTGCCGCATCTGGTGGTTCATGGGGGCTCGGCCCGGGAGCACGGTGCGCGAGGTCTGGATCAGGCTGACCAGGAACTCCTCGCGGTCCTTGAAGCCGGCGCCCAAGGACCAGGTCCCGCTGTCCGTGTCCGGTTGCAGATCTCCCAGGGGTCCGAACTCCGGAAGGGCCGGAATTTCCAGCTCGGGCGCGGCCCTCTTTTCGGTGTCGCCCTCGTCGCCCTCGTCGCCGCCGCGGCACGCGCCGAGGAGCAACACGAGGGTAACCAGCCACCGAACCATCGCCGGGTGCGTCATGAGCATCAGAACTCCGATAGGAAAAGATCCTTACTCCTGGATGCTGCCCCATCGACCGTGTGCTGTCAATGGGATCTGATGCATCGCGGCATAGTTGCGAGAGGATCGAAATCCGAAATCCGACTTCCGCCTTCTGATAATCGGTGCTAGTTTCCCGTCGGGAGGTGCTCCGTGTTACGCCAGATCCGCGTCCGCGACATTGCGATCATCGAATCCCTGGATCTCGATTTCGCAGAGGGGCTCACGGTGATCACCGGTGAGACCGGGGCGGGCAAGTCTCTGCTTCTGGGCGCGGTGGGTCTCCTGCTGGGCCAGCGCGCCGGGGCCGACCACGTGCGCTCCGGTGCGGCCCGGGGCATGGTGGAGGGCCTCTTCGACCTGGCCGATCACCCTGACCCGGAGACCCTTCGCGAGACCCTGGGCCTGGATGACAGAGACGAAGACCTGGCGGTGTCCCGGATCCTTGACGTGGGGGGTCAGCGCAAGCGAGAAACCGTGCGCATCGGCGGGATGCTCTCTGGCCTCACCGCGCTGCGGACCGCGGCCCGGGATCTGGTGGACGTGGCCTCCCAGCACGAGCAGGTCCACCTCCTCGACGAGGTGCGCCATCTCGCCTACCTGGATACCTTCGCGAGTGCGCATGAGCTTCGAAAAACATGCGCCGTGGCGGTGCTCGCCTGGCGCACAGCGGCCGCGGAGCGGGAGGCCCTGGAGGCCCAGGCCGCCCGTCGTCAGGAGCGCCTGACCTTCCTCGCCGGTGCCCTGGAGGAAGTGGACGAGTGGGCCTGGACGGAGGGTGAGGAGAAGCGCCTCCATGAGGAGATCCGGACCCTCTCCCACGCGGTGGAGCTTCAGGAGGCCCTCCTGGACGCGTACGGTCGTCTCTACGAAGGCGACGCTGACGTAGTGTCCGAGTTGGGCCGCGTGCAACAGGATCTGGCTGCGGTGCTTCGTTGGGCCCCCGGCCTCGAGGCCCTGGTCGAGCGCGTCGATGCCGCCCGCATCGAGCTGGAGGAGGCCGCGTACGAGCTGCGGGACGAGGCCGGTCGGTCCGAGCCGGATCCCGCTCGCCTGGATCATCTCCAGGACCGCTTGGCGGCCTCGGAGCGCCTCTGCCGGCGGTACGGTGCGCAGAACCTGGCGGACCTCCTGTCCCGGGCCGCGGCCTGGCGCGAGGAGCGGGACCGCCTGGAGGATCTCGACCATGAGATCGAGAAGGTCCGGGCCGTGGAGGAGGCTGCGCGGGCCGAGGCCCTTGCCCGGGGCGAGGCCCTGCACGCCCTGAGGGCCGAGGCGGCCGCACGCCTGGACGCAGTCACCGTCGAGGTTCTGGCGCGCCTCGCCATGGAGAAGGCGACCTTCCGAACCGTGGTGGACTTCGGCGGGGCCGAGGCCCTGGACGAGACCGGCGCGGATCGGGTCCGCTTCACCCTCTCCGCCAACCCCGGTGAGCCCCCCAGGCCCCTGGCCGCGGTGGCCTCCGGCGGGGAGCTGTCCCGGGTCCTTTTAGCCCTCAAGGCAGCGCTGGCGGACGCGTATCCGGTCCCGATCTACGTCTTCGACGAGGTGGACACCGGGATCGGCGGACGCACGGGCCTGGAGGTCGGCCGCATGCTCGCCGCGCTGGGCGGCCGCGCCCAGGTCCTCTGCGTCTCCCACCTGGCCCAGATCGCAGCCTACGCGGACACCCACCTGGTGATCGCCAAGGACGTAGACCGCGACCGTGCCCGGGTGGTGGTCACCGAGGTCGCCGGCAAGGACCGCATCGCCGAGCTGGCGAGGATGCAGGGCGGCGAGCCGGGCTCGAAGCGCGCCCTCGCTGCCGCGAGGGAGCTGCTCGAAAGAGCATCAAAGGAACGTAAAACCTCGGCATAGTCTCGCCATCTCAAAAGCGGCCCGGAGTCGGGCCTGAAGGCCCTCCCACAGGGGACCAATACTGAATGTAGATGTTCCTACTTGTTTAGCTCCACCCGCACCAACGCCCCCCGGGTCCCCGGATGCCCGAGGAGGACCCCGACGCCCAGGAACGTCGCGAACCATAGCGTGCACAGGCGCACGAGCAACGTCGCTGCGACCGCGACGGGCAGGGTGGTCATGCCCAGGACCTCGGTGAGGAGGAGGACCATGCTGCCCTCGGTGGCCACGAGGCCCCCGGGGAGCATGGACACCGCGCCGGCCACGGTGCCCAGCGCGTAGACGAAGGTCGCCTGGAGGAGGGGCGCGTCCGTGACGCCGAGACCCCCGAGGATCAGCCAGAACGCGATGCACTCCAGGAACCACGCGGCCGCGGAGAGGATCGTCGCCCAGGCCATGGGCCCGAAGGCCAGCAGCGCGGCCATGTTCTCGAGGGCCTCCCGGAGGGGCTCGGCCATCTTCCTGACTCCCGGGACCCGGGCAGCGACCCAGAGCGCCGCCCGGGTGAAGGGTGGATAGAGGACCGCGAGGACCACCATCCCGCACATGGCCGTGGCCAGGAGAAGGACGTCCCAGCCGTACCCCAGGACCCACACCCCGCCGGTGATCATGATCACCAGGGACAGGAGATCCGTGAGCCGTTCCCCGAGGACCACCGGCGCGGTGGCGGCCACGGGGATCCCCTGGAGATCCTTGAGGAGCAGGGCCTTGAGCAGCTCTCCCAGTTTTCCGGGGGTCATGGACATTGACAGTCCCGCGAAGAACACCGCGGCGGACCGACCCCGGGGCACCTCCTGGCCCAGGAGGCGTAGAAAAAAATTCCACTTGGTCATGCGCAGGAGGTAGTTGGACAAGGCCAGGCCCAGGGCCGCAGCGATCCAGCAGGGGTGGATCCGGCCCAGCACCGCCAGGAGATCTCCTGCGTCCCCGAAGAACGCGAAGCCGGCGACCACGATGGCCCCGAAGACCATCGCGGCCATAAGGGGTCTGAGCGCTCTTTTCACTAAGCCACCACGGCGATCTTTGAGGTAGCGTCGGGGGTGGAATCACGCCAGGACGTGTAGAGGGCGCCCACGGTCTCCCCGAGGATCGGGTGCCGGAGCGCAGGGTCCAGATCGGCCAGGGGTGCGAGGACGAAGCCCCGCTCCTGGATACGGGGATGTGGGACCCTGAGTTCGGGAGACTCGATGACCCGATTTCCGTGGAGCAGGAGGTCCAGGTCCAGGGTGCGGGGTCCCCATCGAATGGTGCGCTCCCGGCCGAAGTCAGCCTCGATCCCGTGGAGCCTGGTGAGAAGCTCCGCCGGGGCGAGGTCCGTGTCGAAGGACATCGCTGCGTTGACGTAGTCGGGCTGGTCGGTCGGGCCCACCGGCGCGGTGCGGTACAGCCTGGAGCGCCGGTGGGCCCGGGTGCCTGCCAGGCCCTCGACGGCCGCGATGGCGGCCTCCACGGTCTTTTGTGGGTGCCCCAGGTTAGCGCCGATGCCGATGTAGACCCGCTCCATGGCGGGGATTGTGGTTGGCCCCCGGAGGGAAGTCAAGGGGCCCCGCTCGCCTCCGTCCCCATGGAATTTTCTTATGGTGAAGATTTCGAGGAGTGGCGCGACGTTGTCGTCTCCCTGAAGGGAAGGCTGGCTCCGGATTGCGGTGGATATGAATCAATCAACCTGACGACCAATGAACACACAAAAGACTGGACACCGCTGCGGGTGGATTTCCCGGCCCGGTAGGGGCCTGATCCTGCTCGCAGCTCTTTTTTCGACCACGGCCTGCAGCGAGAAGGAGACCAGCCTCCTGGAGCAGCGTGTCGAACATAGATATCGTTTCTACGCGGGCACAGAGGATCACTTCGAGTTGAAGGAATGCCTGGTCGGGACAGCCGAAGGCCCGCTGGTGACAGAATCGGGCAGGGCCTCCTACGGTACCGGTGAAGTGAAGGTCGGCCGGTGCCGGGTC
>CAZNWW010000186.1:4792-7269 GCA_964576155.1 uncultured Myxococcales bacterium
GGTCATCTTCACCATCGCCGACTACCCGAACAGCGGTGAGAATTACAGGTTCGAGCGTGTTGTGATCTACCTGTGGGAGCCTGAAACAGGGGACTGGGAATATTTCGAAACCCGTTGCCTCTAAACGACCTCGCGGCTAGAGTGGCGCGGCAACGAGGTGCCACCATGTCCAACAGCCTGGCGGAGCAGATCCTGGCGGCGGGAGTGGTCGGGGCCGGAGGGGCCGGTTTCCCGACCCACGTGAAGGCCACCAGCCATGTCGATACCGTCGTCGTCAACGGCGCGGAGTGCGAGCCCCTCATCTACTCGGATCAGGTGGTGATGCGGCTCTTCGCGCGGGAGACCCTCGCCGGCCTCAAGCAGATGATGGACGCGGTGGGCGCGAAGCGGGGCATCTACGCGCTCAAGGCGGAGTACGAGGACGTCCTGGAGGTCCTGACCCCCGAGGCGGCCCGTTACCCCGACGTGGAGATCCAGCTCCTCAGGAGCAGCTACCCCAGTGGCGACGAACAGATCCTCGTCTACGAGTGCACCGGCCGCATCGTCCCCGAGGGGGGCATCCCCCTGGACGTGGGTGTGGTCGTGGACAACGTGGAGACCCTGCTGAACGTCCACCGGGCGACCCGGGGCCTGCCCGTCACCCACCGCACGGTCACGGTGAACGGAGAGGTCCGCCACCCCGCGGTTTTCCGGCTCCCCGTGGGGACATCCTACCGGGACGCAGTCGCCGGGGCCGGCGGCACCGACCTCCCGGAGGACGAGATCGCCGTGATCGACGGCGGGCCCATGATGGGCATGATCAAGTACGGCCTCGATCACCCCGTGCGCAAGACCTCCGGCGCGCTGATCGTCGTGCCGAAGGACCACGAGTTTATTGTCCGGCGCACCATGCCCCGGCCCACGGAGACCCGGATCACCGTTGCGGCGTGCTGCCAATGCCGGGCGTGCACCGACCTCTGCCCCCGCTGGCTCCTCGGCCACGACCTGGAGCCCCACAAGGTCATGCGCGCCGTTATCACCCGCACCCAGGTCCCGGCGCAGGTAACCCAGGCCCACATCTGCTGCCTCTGCGGGGTCTGCGAGATCGTCGCCTGCCCCATCGGCCTCTCTCCCCGCAACATCTTCACCATGGTGAAGGAGCAGCTGCGGGAGCAGAAGGTCCCCAACTCGCATAACCGCAAACCCGAGAGGGTGCGGGAATCCTACCAGTACACGAAGATCCCCAAGATGCGGGCCCTGGCCCGGACGGGGCTCCTTGGTTATTACAGACATCTCCACGAGGCGGAGCCCGCCATCCCGGTGCGACGGGTGCGGCTCCTCACGGGCCAGCACATCGGCGCGCCCGCGGCGACCGTGGTGGAGGTGGGTGATCGCGTGAACGAGGGCGACCTCGTGGCCGCAGCGAGGGAGGGCGCGCTCAGCGCGAACGTCCACGCGAGCATCTCGGGGACCGTCTCAGCGGTGGGCCCGGAAGCAGTCGAGATCGAAGGGTGAGTGGGGTGAGCAGATGAAAGAACCGGCCATCGGAGTGATCGAGCTCAACAGCCTGGCCCGGGGGGCGGTGGTCACCGACGTGATGACCAAGCGCGCCCCGGTGCGGGTGATGGAGTCTCATCCCATCTGCCCGGGCAAGTTCCTGATCATGGTCGCCGGGATGGTGGACGACGTGAAGGAGGCCATGGAGGCCGGCCAGCACTATGGCGGCTACACCATGACCGACGCAGTGATCATCGAGAACCTGCACCCCCAGGTCCTCCCGGGGATCCAGGGGGCGACCCCCGTGCCCGAGATCCGGTCCGTGGGGATCCTGGAGACCTTCGCGTCCCCCGCTTGCATCGTTGCAGCGGACGCGGCGTGCAAGGCGGCTGGGATCACCATGATCGAGATCCGTTTAGCCAACGGGCTTGGTGGAAAGGCCTTCTTTACTCTCACCGGCGAGCTCCACGACGTGGAGGCGGCCATCGAGGCGGGCGTCGCCGCGGTGGAGTCGGGCCTCCTCCTCCGCACCGAGATCATCGCGGCGCCCCACGAGCAGCTGAAGCCCACCCTCTACTAAATGCTGGAAGAACATTGGCATAACTGGGGGCGGGCGGCCCTCCTCGTCCTGGTCGGCGCCGCCCTGGCTGCGCTCTGGTTCCTCGGCGACCTGGAGGAGCCGGTCTTCGCGCTGGTGGCCCTGGGTGCGGCGCTCTCCGCGCTCCTCACCCTCCTGGTGGTCTCCTGCCTCGTGGAGCTCACCTCCCTGACCCTGCGGGCTGCGTCAGTGCTCTTCGCCGGGGCGATGGTCGCCGGCGGGCTGGCCCTGATCGTGGATCCCGTCCTCCCCGAGGCCCCGCTGGCGGAGCGTCAGCTGACCCGCGTCGGGGACCGCCTCACCTGGGGCGAAGGCGGCCGGGTCGGGCAGGCGGTCCTGGTCAGGATCAAGGGCTCGCCGGGGATGCGGCAGGACGGGAAGGACAAGCGCCTGGAGATCCAAA
>CAZNWW010000187.1:0-7263 GCA_964576155.1 uncultured Myxococcales bacterium
ACGAGCATGTCGTCGGCCATGTGGATCTCCACGGGCTCGCCGCCGAAGATCTTGGTGGAGAGGATCCCTGCGTAGCCGGCGAGGATCTTGACGTTGGGCTCGTCCTTCTCCATGCCATCGAGGACGACGATGCTCATCACCCACTTTTTACCGCCCGGGCGAGCGAGGGCGAGGGTCTTCGGATTCCCGTCGGAGAAGCCGTCCGCTATCATGTAGCTGAGGAGCTCCTCCGCCTTTGCCTTCTCGACGTCAGGGCTGAAGAACATCTCGACCTTGTCCTGCGTGATGCTGCTCCATGCCACGGGCTCGAGGGCTCGGTGCGTCTTCATGTTCTCGTCGCAGAGGTGGACCACCACCGGTGCGCCGTCAAAGACCCCGGCGGAGAGCTCCCGCGCAAAGCCGACAAAGACGGACTGGAGGCGGTCCGCGTCGGCCTCCTCCACGACGGCGCGCACAACCCACGTCTTCTCTTCGCCCCGATCGAGCTGCAGGGTCTTGTCGGTGCCGTCGGCGAACCCGCTCTCGACAAGGTAGTTCAGGAGAGACTCGGCCTCGGTCTTCTGGACGTTGTCCGTGTAGTAGACCTCGACGCCCTTCTTCTCGATCCGTTCGCCCAGGTCACCGATCTGGGTGTACTGCCAGACGGAGAACCCACCGATCGCGATGGCAATGAGGGAGCCTAGGAACTGGAGGGGTTTCTTCATGATGAACCTCGTCTGTGAACCAAATCAATCCAAATTAAAGCCGGTGATGTTACCCGGAATCGCTGCGAACTTGATACCGACGGAGACGGAGTCAAGGTCTGGATCCGCGTCGGTGTCGATGTCCGCGGTGAGGAGGAGGTCGAGCATGCCGCAGACCGTGTCCTTGCCCAGGCCGAGCTGCTCGAAGAGATCGTCGGGCAGGGCCAGGCAGGCCTGCTGCATCTCGACTTTTTTGATCGCGCCGCCGATGACACCATCGGTGAGCGCATTGATGACACCGTCCTCGACCACCGCGGTCGCCTCGATCCGGGCGCGGCGAGCGGTCATGGTGAGCATGGCGCCCTCGAGGAGGGGAATCGAGAGGGCGAAGATCGCGTCGTGGCCGCCAGCGGAGAGGTGGCCATCGACAATGGTTGCGTTGTCGAAGTCGACCACGACGTCGCAGGTCTCCGTGTCGATGGCCTCGGGCTCGATGAGGTAGTCGCAGAGCTCGGTCTGCCAGTTGCAGACCAGGGGATCCGCCTCGACCTCCTCACCCGCGTACATCCGGATGACGAAGGGGATCCCGTCAAAGGTCGGGGCCAGGGATTCGACCAGGAGGATGATGGCGCCGCTCTCCAGACCCGCGACCATCTCCTGGTTCACATTCACCATACCCTCGAGGCCGACCAGGGCCGCGCCGAGGTTGTTGTCCAGCCCATCCTGGCAGTCGCCCACGGGCGCGCAGGTGGCCGGGTTCTCGTCCACGTCCAGCGCGTAGCCCGGCGTGCCGCTCGCGCCGAACTCGATCATGTTGATCTTGTGGACCACGTCGGTGCCGTAGTCGACCCAGTCCCAGCACTCGCCCTCGACGCAGGCGCCCTCGTTGCACCAGGCGCCCTCTGCGCATTCGCCGCAGGTCCCGCCGCAGCCGTCGGGGCCGCAGACGGCCAGGCCGCAGTCGGGCTGGCAGGCCATACAGGCACCGGTCTCACACTCGAAGCCCGGCTCGCACTCGCCGCAGTCGCAGGTGGAATCACCGCCGTTGCCGCATTCCTTGCCGTCGCAGACCGCGTCGCAGTCGGACTCACACTGGCCTCCGTTGCAGAAGGTCCCGGGGTCGCAGGTGCCGCAGGAGCCGCCGCAGCCGTCGTCCCCGCACCATGCGCCGGTGCAGTCGGGCTCACAGGGGCTGCATACGCCTGCTTTGCAGACCAGCTCGCCGTTACAGTCGCCGCAAGCGCAGCCCTCGGCCTCGCCGCACTCCATATCCAGGCAAGCTGCATCGCAGTCCACGTCAGCAGGCTGGCAGATGCCCTGGGCGGAGCAGACCTCGTCGTCCCCGCAGGCGCCACACTCGCAGCCGTCCAGGCTGCCGCACTCGCGGTCCAGGCAGATCTCCTCGCAGTCGGTCTCCGGGCTGTCCGTGGCCGCTACATCTTCGGTTACGTCGGGCTCGCTGCCGCCGGAGCCGCCGCTGTCGCAGGCGTAGGGCGCAAGGCAGGAGAGCAGGATGGAGAGGAGCAATGTGATCCGCATGGAATCCTCCGTTCGGATGGGACAGGAGGGATTATAGCGGATGATTGGTAGAAGGGTACAGGCAGATCGGTGTCGGAGAAGGTTGGTGCTACTCCAGGAGGTTCTCGGCGAGACCGGTGATTGTACCTGGGATTGCCGCGAAGGCGACCAGATCACCGTCGATGACCGGTGCGGCAGCGAGGCGCGCCATGTAGGCGCTCTCTCCAGCGCCGTCGGGCTCGGGCTCCGTCGTATCGCCCCCGGGGCCTGACGTGTCCTCTCCCGGACCTGCTGTATCAGCCCCGGGGGTATTGTCCGAATCGTTGCCGCAGGCCATGAACGCTAATCCCCACGCGAAGACCGCCACACCGAGTACACGAATCACCATCTTCATCGGTTCCTCCACATTTCAGGTTGTATTATTGCGGACAGGCTTCGGATCGAAAAATGCGAAATCAATATGGATCGAGAAAAAACAGGAACCTGTTCGGTAAGAGCAACGATGCAAACTGACCCACTACTCCATTCCAGAGCCGATTGAACCTCTCCACGCTTCCGACGTATACTGATCGGTACCAAGAAGCCGCGAGGTCGCTTATGTACACCAGGAACCTGCTCATCTCTCTCCTGCTCCTGCTCTTCGCCGCGTGCAACGGCGCCGGCGTCGAAGACGTCGACACCCTCGGCGGAGGAGAGGACATGGCGTGGGGCTTCGACCCCCTCGGCGAGGATGGGACGGGGCCCGGCGGGCAGGACGGCCTGTTCTCGGATCTCCTGCCGGGGAACGACCTCGGCGCGGGTGACGGATACGGCCCGGACCAGGCCGTCCCCGTCGACGGGGAGACCCCCGGCTGCGAGGCGGAGAGCGGCTGCGACGGAGACCCGTGCAGCGAGAACGCCGACTGCATCTCGGGCCTCTGCATCGCGCACATGGGCGACTTCATCTGTGCCCAGCTCTGCGACGAGGAATGCCCGACCGGCTTCACATGCAAACAGGTAGCCACCGGCGGTCCCGACGCGATCTTCGCCTGCGTGTCAGATTTCAGCCACCTCTGCCTGCCCTGCGAGGGCAAGTCCGACTGCAGCGACGGCTACCAGCAGAACGCGTGCGTCACCTTCGGCCAGGAGGGTGCCTTCTGTGGGGCGTCCTGCGCGGACGGCGGCGCCTGCCCCGAGGGCTTCGATTGCGTGGAGTCAGAGACCACCGAGGCCGGCCTGTCGATGCAATGTGTGCCGACGGGCGGGGCGCTCTGCCCCTGCTCGAATACGGCTGCCGCGCTGGGCCTCTCGACCCCCTGCGCAGCCACAACTGAGCTGGGGACATGCTGGGGCGACCGGCCCTGCGGCCCCGACGGCCTCGGCGACTGTGATGCGCCGGCCCCCGCTGCGGAGACCTGCGACGGCGAGGATGAGGACTGCGACGGGGACGTGGACGAGGAGACCTGCGACGACCTGAACCCCTGCACCAAGGACGCCTGCCTGGGCGCGGGCGGCTGCGACCACGAGCCTCAGGACGGCGGCCCCTGCGACGATGAAGATCCCTGCACCTTCGGCGATCATTGCGACACCGGGATGTGCGTGGGTTCCGTGGTGAACTGCACCGATGACACCTGCACGCCGATCGGGGGCTGCCAGAACATACCCAACAACAACCCCTGCAATGATGGGGATCCGTGCACGACGACAGACCTCTGCCAGGCCAGCGCCTGCGTGGGTTTCGGTGCGCTGACCTGTAACGACGGCAACCTCTGCACCAACGACTCCTGCCAGGCCGGAGTCGGGTGCACCTTCCCCGCCATCACCCCATGCTGCGGCAACGGGGCCGTGGAGTTCGGCGAGGACTGCGACGACGGCAACCAGTCCTCAGGCGACGGCTGCGACGCGTCCTGTCAGGATGAGGGCGGCGGTCCCGGGGCCTTCAAGGGCTACACCACCTTCAATCATAACGTGTGTGAGCAGACCTTCGATATGACCGACGCGGCCATGGATCAGGCCTGCAAGAACGCCTACGGCGGGGCGGCCTCCGCGGCCACGGTGCTCGACCTGGTGGACGGCCTCATCACCGGTCTGCCCGGCTACAACAACTCCGGGGATTGGGTGATGTTCAAATGCCCCTTCTGCGCCGGATCGACCAACTACTGGAACTGCGGCGGGCAGAGCGAGACCTGCCGGAAGGGGGTCAACGGGGGGGCAGCCTGGCCCACCAGCGTGAACTCGGGTTGGAACCAGAACATGTGCAACGCGACCCGCACCGCAGTGTGCGTTCAGTGACGGAGGAGAACATGGCTTCGAGGACCTGTAATATAGCGCTCGCTGCGCTCCTAGCGCTGGCAGCATGCAACCAGGACGGCGGAGCCAACGGCGGGGACACGTCGAACGGCGGGGACACGGTACCCTGGGGCTTTGACACGGTAGCGCCGGACACCACAGGCCCCGGTGAGGACATCGCGGATCCCGGGGACCTGCCGCCCGTAGGGGACATCCTGATTCCCCAGGACATCGGCCCTGATGGGCACCCCACAGACACGACCCCGCCCGAGGACACGCCACCGGCTAAGGACACGCCGCCGCCGGAGGACATCCCCGAGGACACGGGCCCTGCAGGCCAGTACGAGCCCTGCACGGAGGACGAGGACTGCGAGGACGTGCTCTGCGGCTGGCACTTCGGAGACCTGCTCTGCCTGCCCGAGGTGGTGGGTATCTGTGACGAGGGCTTCACCTCGAAGATGGTCCCCTTGGAGCCCGGATCGCCGGATCTGGTCCTCTTTTGTGTCTCCCGCTACAGCCACCTCTGCCTGCCCTGCTGGTCTAATGATGACTGCCAGGATGACCTGACCGCGAACCACGCCTGCGTAAAGCTGGGCAGCATCGGCGGCTTCTGTGCGACCATAAGCGAGGTCCCTGGCGCGGATCCGGTCTGCCCCGAGGACTACATCGTCTCCAACACCCTGAAGCTGGTAGGCGAAGATCCCGCAGGCCCCCACGGTGGCATCGTGTCGGGCTGCGTGCCGCCCCTGGGGATCTGCCCCTGCACCGAGACAGCGTCCGCGCTGGGGCTGAACACCTTCTGCTTCTCCGGGAGCGACGAGGAGGGCTGGTGTATGGGTGAGCGTGTCTGCACAACGGACGGCCTGGCCGCGTGCAGCGTCAGCCCTCCATCAAACGAGGTCTGCGACGGCGTGGACAACGACTGCGACGGGGAGATCGACGAGGGGCTCTGCGACGACGAGGACCCCTGCACATCGGACAGCTGCAGCGGCGAGACTGGCTGCGTGTTCGCGCCCCTCACCGGCACCCCGTGCGACGACCAGGACGCCTGCACCGATGCCGACACCTGCCAGGCCGGCTCCTGCGTGGGGGACATGATCTCCCTGGAGGACGGAAACCCGTGCACCGAGATGACCTGCGATCCGATCCAGGGGATGACCGTGAAGTTCCTGAGCGGGGCCTGCGACGACGGGGACATCTGCACCACCGAGGATCAATGCGTTCTCGGCGACTGTGTGGGCGGCTTCGACCCCCCGGGGCCGCCCCCGGAGGATCCCTGCATGGGCTGGACCTGCGACGGGATCGGCGGCTGGTTCATCGCACCCCTCCCCGAGGGGACGTGCGACGACGGCAATACCTGCACCACGGACTCCTGCCAGACAGGCGTCGGCTGCGCCTACGCGCCGGTCCCGAACTGCTGCGGCAACGGTAGCACCGACGCAGGCGAGGAATGCGACGACGGCAACCAGGAGAGCGGAGACGGCTGCGACGCCTCTTGCGTCGAGGAGGAGATGGCCAACGGGTTCGTCGGGTACACGACGTTCAACCACAACGTCTGCGAACAGACCTTCGGGGAGACCGACGTGATCATGGATCAGGCCTGCGAAAACGCGTACGGTGCCGGGACCCAGGCCGCGTCGATCCCCGACCTCTTCGCGGGGATCACGGGTCTCGCCGACAACAACAACTCCGGAGACTGGGTGATGTTCAAATGCCCCCTCTGCGAGGGCTCCACCAGCTACTGGACCTGCGACGGCCAGCAGACGTCCTGCCGCAAGGGCGTGAACAACAGCGATCCCTGGCCCACGACGGAGGACAGCGGCTGGAATATGAACATGTGCGGTGCACAGCGCACCGCGGTTTGTGTTCAGTAGCGGTAATTTTCTGGAGTCCTCGTCCACGAATCGAGTATAGTTGCTGCGATTCTCGTCGACCGGAGGCACCCATGCGAGCTCTTGCAGCAATCTCCATACTCATCTTCGCCCTGGCGGTGCCCGGCTGCGGCGGCAACGACGGGACCGGGGGCACGTCCGACGTGCCCGGCGCGGACGGCGCCGGGCCTGGTGTGGACACGGGAGATGGCGACGGCGTCGTGGACGCGCACCAGGCCGACGAGGGCGCCGGGGACCAGGGCGGAGAAGAGCTGACGCCTCCGCAGGAGACCGTGGAGTTCGTGGAACCCGATACAGACCTGGGCAAGCCCTGCAACGACCCCGACGACTGCGACTCTGCGCTCTGCGTGGAGGCCCCCGGCGGGTCGATCTGCACTGACTACTGCATCGAGGAATGCCCGGCCGGCTGGGTCTGCAAGGGCGTGAACCTCTTCGGCGGAGACATGCAGTTCATCTGCGTCCCGCGATACTGGAGCCTCTGCGAGGCCTGCGGGGACTTCAGCGACTGTGAATCCGAGGAGGGCGCCTGCCTCGAGGTGGGCGACGACGGATCCCGTTGTACCGTCACCTGCGACGCCGCGGACGACTGCCCCGAGAACTTCTACTGCTACGACGACGGGGACGGCGCGCCGGTGTGTTGGCCGAACTCCGGGAGCTGCACCTGCCTCCAGGACGACATCGGCGTCATGAAAGACTGTCAGCGGACCAACAACCACGGCACCTGCGACGGCAAGCGGAGCTGCGAAGAGGCGGGCTGGACCACCTGCACCGCGGCGGTCCCCGGGCCTGACGTCTGCGACGGCGTGGACAACAACTGCGACGGCTACACCGACGAGGACTTCCCCCTCCTCGGTCAGGCCTGTGACGGCGACGACACCGACGAGTGCAAGGGTGGCTCCTTC
>CAZNWW010000188.1:0-7243 GCA_964576155.1 uncultured Myxococcales bacterium
ACGGTGGAGTCCGAGGGTGCGACCCGCTCGGCCAGATCCATCACCTGCTGGAACTCGCGGCTCTCCCAGATGATGTTGCGCGTGGGATCGGTGGGCTGAAGGACACGCTCCAGCACGATGTTGCGGTTCCGCAGGGATTGGCGCTCGAAGGCCCTGTCCAGCCGCATCTCCAGGTCGTCGAGGGGGCAGGGCTTGGATGTGTAGTCGAACGCGCCCTTCCGGATCGCCTCGATGGCCGTGTCGATGGTCCCGTGTCCGGTCAGCATGATGATCTCGGACCGGGTCGAACGCTCCCGCATCCTGGAGAGAACCTCGATGCCGTCAATATCGGGGAGCTTCAGATCGAGGAGCACCACGCCGGGCTCCCGGGCCTCGAACTGCTCGAGCGCCTCTAGTCCACAAGCAGCGGAAGACACATCATACTCGCGTCGCTGCAGCTCCTGAGACATGACGTTGCGGAACGCGTCATCGTCGTCCACCACGAGCAAGGTCTTCTTTTCTGACTTGGCCATTGCTAAGTCCTCCGCTCGTCGGGTTTGTCTGTCCCCAACGGAAAGGTGATCGTGAAGGTCGAGCCCTGCCCCGGCTGGCTCTCTACGAGGAGCTCGCCTCCCCACTTTCGGATCAGCTGGACCGAGATGAACAACCCCAACCCCGTGCCACCCTCTCGGCGGCTGTAGAACGGCTCCAGGATCCGCTGCTGCTCGGCCTGGGTGATCCCACGACCGTTGTCCCGGATCCGGACCTCGACACGGGATCCCACGTGACATTCGACCACCACCTCTCCACCCTCCTCACAGGCCTGCACCGCGTTGAGCATGAGGTTCAGCAGCACCTGGTGGATCTCCGCCTCACAGACCCGTACGAAGACGTTCTCCGGGCAGGTTTCGGCCCGCACCTTCACCTTCGACTCCCGCGCGGTCGGCTCCACCAGGCGGACCATAGCGGGCAATGCCGCATGGAGATCGATGAGGTCCTCACCGGTGGCCTCACCGCGTGCGAGCCGCAGGAACTGCTGGGTGATCACCCGGCATCTCATCAGCTGCTCCGTGGCGACGTGCGCCCGCTCCTGGAGATACTCCGTGTCCACTGTGTCTTCCCCTGCGGTCCGACTGATTCCTTCCAGGCAGGTGAGGATGGTGGCCAGGGGGGTGTTGAGCTCATGGGAGAACCCCGACGCCAACATCCCCAGGGACGCAAGCCGATGTGAATCGGCCAACTGGGCCTCTGCGGCCCGGCGGGAGGTGATGTCCCGCCAGCATTCGACCACGTACTCGACGGTGCCATCCGATGAAACCACCGGCGAGGCCTGCACCTCTTCATGCCGAATCTCACCGTCCGCAGTGGTGCGCTGGATGACCCGTGACGCCCTGCCGCCTCCTGACAAGCAGGGGCGAATCGAGCAGGGGGCCTCACCGGCACAGAACTCTCCCATGGCCTCGTAGCACAGGGCTCCGACCACCTCCTTCCGCTTCTTCCCCACCCGCTCGAGGAGCGCATCGTTGAGAGCCACGACTCGGCCCTCCGGGGTCAGCACCATGATCCCGTCGCTCATCGCCCCGATCACCCGCTCCAACTGCCTGCTGTGCTGCTTGACGTCTTCCAGGAGCTGCATGACCGAGTCCGTCATTCTGTTGAACTGGCGAGCGAACCAGGCGAGGGTATCGTCTCCCTTGACCGGGAGACGCTTCTGGAAATCCCCCGCGGCAATGGAACGCGCCACCTTCTCGAAGCGCTTGAGTCGGCGCAGGAAAGCGAGGCGGATGATCAGCGAGATCCCGGCCATGGCGAGGAGCGCCAGCAGACCGCTGAACATGACCATGTTACGGATGTCCACGTCGAGCTTCCGCTTGAGCTGGCCCACGTTCATGTCGACCAGCAACAAACCGTTGTTGGCGCGTTCAGCGGGGTGGCAGTCGTGGCAGGGCTCACGGTTGCGGATGGGCGTGGCGATCCGCAGGATCTCGCCCTCCTCGGTATCGATCAGCTTGCTCCGCACCCGCTTGTCAGGAGGTTGATTATGACAGGCTTGGCAGGTGGGGGACAGGATGTCCAGCTCCAGCTCAGTGCCGTCGGGTTGGCTGCTGTACTTCAGCTCGCCGCTCCAGTTCAGGATCATCACAGCATCGACCAGGGGATCCGTGGCGAAGCTGCGCACCATGCTGTCGATGACGCTGCGGTCCTTCTCGACCATCTGGTGCTCGAGGGCAATACGGATGGTCTCCGCCTGAGCTTGCGCGTGCGCCCGCGTAGCGTCGATCACTTTGTCATAGAGCGTCGAGGAGTTCACGTAGGCGCCGATGGAGAACGCAGCGACGATCACGCTTGCGACGCCCAATGTGAGGACTGCGGCCATTCGACTCAGGTGGAATCTCACGTCTACCCTCCTGCAGCACCCTTCCCGCCATGAACCGAACGTATCTCCCCTGCAAGAACCTGTCCACTCCCTCAACCGAGGCGCACCAAGGCCGGGAGCTTCCATGGACCTGACAGATTCGTCAGGCGTGTCCTGACAAATTGTCAGGCCACACCCCCTGGTCCCACGCCAGACCTCAGTGAACCGGTTGGCACGGCTTGTGCAGCTAGAACAGGCCGAACCTTTGGTAGCATACAGGGAGGTACTCGATGTTGCTTTCATTCGCTCTGGTGGCGTTGGTGGTCTGGATGGTAGTGTGCGGAATCTTCTTGGGCTTGATCCCCGATGCGAACGAGGAAGGGGAAGAGGCGACCATGAGTGAGGCCCCGAGCGCGTCGGAGCAGCCCGCCCGAATGATGACGCTGGGCTCACAGGTGTCGGAGATGCCCGAGCCTTCACCCGAGGTCCCCGTGGAGTTGCTGGTCTACCGCCTCGAGCGGGAAATCCGTATGGAAGAGGCCGCCGCGCGCAACTACATCGATGACCCGTCCGTGCAAAGCCTCCACGCGTCCACCCAGTCCAACATGGTTCACTGACGTGACCCCCGCGGACGATGGTCCCGGGACGGGGACCCACAGCGAATTCATGCTCCTCGACGGCCTTTCCCCCGAGAAGGCCAAGCAGGTCGTGGCCTTGGGCGACGAGCTGACCCTGCCTGCGGAGACGAGGTTCATCACCCTGGGGGAGGAGGCGGACAAGTTCTACCTGATCCGCCGGGGCCGGGTGGCCCTCACAAAGCCCATCAGCCTGCGAGGCGAGGGGAGAGATATCCTCCTCGAAGAGAAGGATCCCGGGAATACGGTAGGTTGGTCTGCCTTCGTCCCACCATATCGATTCACGCTGAACGCCCGGACGGTGGTGAACACGGTACTGATCGCTATCCCCGGAGCCGCCCTGCGGGAGTTGATCCTCCGGGATCCGATGATCGGTGTCACAGTCAACTCCAACGTAGCGGAGATGATCGGCATGAGGCTCCTCACCGTGCAGACCATGTGGGTCCGCGCAATGCAGCGCTCCCTCGAGTCCCTCGATAAAAACGCATGAGACTACAGATATCGTCCCAACCGCTCCCACAACCAACCATCACTGCACTCGTGGTGCCTCTGGTCCTGATCGCGGGGGCAACCCTCTCCTGCGCAGGGCACGAGGCAGAGGAAGGCAGGATGTCGTTCTCGGCGAGCCGTTCAACCGATGAAGAGGCCAGGGCCGAGATGGAACAGCAGACCGGAATCGGCAGCTTCTTCCCGGTGGAGGCGCCGCCGTTCTCGGAGGGTATCTACCCTTGCATGGACTGCCACGAGGACCAGGAGCCCGACCCCACAAGACGGGAACTGGACGAGCACGACGGGATCCATCTGAAGCACGGGGATCGCAGCCGTTGGTGCTTCGATTGTCACGACCCGGAAGATCGCAACATGCTGCGCCTGGCCAGCGGCACCAAGGTCCCCTTCACCGAGTCGTTCCGCCTGTGCGGGCAATGCCACGGCGATAAATTCAGGGACTGGCGGAAGGGTACCCACGGGAAGCGGATCGGGGAGTGGTCTGGAGAGAAGAAGTACCTCCTGTGCGCCCATTGCCACGACCCGCACGCGCCTGCGTTCAAGCCCATCCGTCCCCTCCCCCCGCCGAAGCGTCCCAACGAGCCCCGGAGGTCCCCATGACGGGCCATACTCCCCCCACTCGGCGAGACTTCCTCGCAGCGGCCGGACTGGCCGCCGCGAGTGCGTTCCTGCCCCAATGCACCAAAGCGCAGCGCGAAGCCTTTTTCCAGAAGCACTTCAACGAGCTCTCCGACAGCGAGCTTGCGGAGGTGCTGAGCCGCCTCGAGGCGGAGTACAGCGCCCTCTACGGGAAACCGTTCACCGTCGGTGCGGAGGAGGCAGCCCCTGAGGTCTTATTCGGTTACGCGCTGGACCTTTCCCGATGTGTCGGGTGCCGTAAGTGCGTGTACGCATGCGTAGACGAGAACAACCAGTCCAGGGATCCTCAGGTCCATTGGATCACCGTCCTCGAGATGGCCAAGGAGAAGGGCGTCAACGTCATGGAGTCGGACGCCTATTACGACGCTGAGGAGGTCCCTCGGCCGGGCAAGTTCTACATGCCGGTCGCGTGCCAGCAATGTCGGAAACCCGCCTGCGTCAAGACCTGTCCGGCGGAGGCCACCTGGCAGGAGCCCGACGGCATCGTGGTGGTGGACTACGACTGGTGCCTGGGCTGCCGCTACTGCATGGCCGCCTGCCCGTACGGGGCACGTCACTTCAACTGGGGGACCCCCGACGGAATCCCCGTGGAAGACGTGAACACTGCCACCCACTATCTGGGCAACCGACCACGCCCCCGGGGGGTCGTAGAGAAGTGTACGTTCTGCATTCAGCGGGTGCGGAAGGGGCTCTACCCATCCTGCGTCGAGATCTGCCCGGCGGGGGCGCGTAAGTTCGGGAACCTCCTGGACCCCGAGAGCGAGGTTCGCACGGTTATCGAGACCAAGAGGGTCTTCCTCCTGAAGGAAGAGCTGAACACGCAGCCGAAGTTCTTCTACTTCTACGGCGTCTGACGAGCGGACCGTCCACGGAGAGGTGCCATGCTCTTCTACAATTTCTGGGCCGGCAGCGTCCGCCTGGTACTGAAAGGCAACAAGGCTTATTGGGCGTGGGTGGTCTTCCTCGTAGTGCTCATCCTGGTAGGGGTGTTCGGCTACATCCGGCAGATGACCGGCGGGTTGATCCTGACCAACATGCGGGATCCGGTCTCCTGGGGCTTCTACATCGGAAACTTCACGTTCCTGGTGGGGGTGGCCGCTGCCGCGGTCGTGCTGGTGATTCCCGCATACATCTACCAATGGGGGCCCATCAAGGAGATCGTCATCGTCGGGGAGCTGCTGGCCGTGAGCGCTATCGTCATGTGTCTGCTGTTCGTCATGGTGGACGTCGGACATCCGGAGCGCGCATGGCACATGCTCCCCTTGATCGGCAAGTGGAACGTCCCCACCTCCCTCCTGGCCTGGGACGCGTTGGTGCTCAACCTCTACCTGGTGCTCAACTTCACCATCGTCACGCACCTGCTCTACCGGGGGTTCACGAAGCGGGAGTACAGCAAGCGGTTCGCCATGCCGCTCATCCTGCTCTCGATCCCGGCTGCGGTGAGCATCCACGCGGTGACGGCTTTCCTGTACAACGGGCTGGCCGCACGGCCTTACTGGAACTCCGCTATCCTCGCCCCTCGCTTCCTCGCATCGGCCTTCTGCTCCGGCCCGGCCATCTTCATCATTCTCCTGCAGGTGCTGCGCCGATACACCAGCCTGAAGTTCAAGAACGAGGCCCTGTGGAAGATCGCAGAATTGATGGCGTACGCCATGTTCATCAACCTCTTCCTCTTCGGTGCAGAGATCTTCCGGGAGTACTACTCGGCGACGGAGCACCTCCTGTTCACCCGATACCTCTTCACCGGGGTTCACGGGCACACCACGCTGGTACCTTACGCCTGGGCCTCCCTGATCCTCAGCGCGGGGGCGTTCCTGCTCTTCCTGACGCCAAAGACAAGGAAGAACCCCATAACCCTCACCCTCGGCGCGTTCATGATCTACGGCGGCGTGTACATCGAAAAGGGAATCGCGCTGGTCATTCCCGGCTACACCCCGTCCACCCTGGGCGAGATCTACGAGTACAGCCCCAGCCTCACGGAGTACATGGTGACCGTGGGTATCTACGGAGTCGGGTTCCTGCTGTTCACCTTCATGCTCAAAGTCGCCCTCCCCATCATGAACGGTTCCTTCCACCTGGACTCGCATCGCGAAACCCAAGATCCCGGGTAATCAGTCCTAGAAGAAGAAGGGATTTTGGTAGTTCGGAGTGATCTTGTACCCGCCGCCATCGAGCACCAGATCCACCTGACCGGACGGCCACTCCACTGTACACACCTCCCACGTGTTCAAATCCACCAGTTCCACGTTCAGCGCCTCGAAGACGAGTTGGGAGAAGATGAAGACCCCGCTGTCGGACGCAGAGGATCGGAAATCCGAGGACCGAGAAGACACCTCCGTCGACGAATCCTCAGTGGCGCCGGCTATTCGCCCTCGCCGCCTCGACAGGGCGCAACTCCCTCTCAGCGCTCCTTGACACCCCAGGGCCGAGCCTCCGATACTTGGCCTGGAGGCGAAAAACATGGATGATGCGTGTTATTCTCCACGCCGTCTCAGCCTGGCTGTCCTCGTCGTCGGCCTCCTGGTGGGTTCCTACGGTACGGCCCGCGGCGGTGTGGTCTTCCTTCCTGGACAAGAGGGACAGATCGTCGAGTTGTTGCGGCCGTATTCCGACGAGAATCTAGTCTTGGAGACATGGGCCCTGGTGGGGCTCACTGCGGGGCCGGAATGTGTCGTGCGCCTGGCGTTCGAGGCTGGAGCCGGAGACGTAGCGACCCGCCTGACCCTCCACCCGTCCAACGATGGGCCCGGGAGCTTCCGGTTCATCTGGTCGCCGGTCAGGCCCGAACGCCTCGGCGACGAGATCGAGGCCCTCGTTCGCGGGAACGATCCTGGGGACTTCTTCCGAGCGGCCTGCCATTCGATCGACTCGGGTGACCTAGCGTCGCGGGAAACCAGTGTATTCAACGGCTCTGAAGCAGCGTTCCAGACGGATGAGCCCGTCTTGGAACCTGAAGACGAAGAGGTCGGTGATGGGGTCGGATGGGCCGGGCTGCTGTGGCTGTCGTACATCATCATTGCGGGCGCGGGGATGGTGCACCTGGGCATCCGGGGGCGTAGGCGTCGGCGGACCGCATTGGCCCCGACGGAAGTTCGAGAGCCGGTATGGGTCTGGATCGTCTTCGCAT
>CAZNWW010000189.1:0-262 GCA_964576155.1 uncultured Myxococcales bacterium
TCCGGTGGGATCTTGAGTTCATTCCACTTTTCCTCGGTCATCTCCAGGGGTTGCTTACACTCCACGCAATTCCGACGGGCCAGCCGCTGTGCGAGGATCAGGTTCACCGAGCTGGTAACCAGGAAGGGCTCCACCCCCATGTTCAGGAGACGGTTGACCGTGGAGGGCGCGTCGTTGGTGTGCAGGGTCGAGAGCACGAGGTGGCCCGTAAGCGCAGCCTTGACCGCTATCTCCGCTGTCTCGAAATCCCGGATCTCCCCGA
>CAZNWW010000189.1:272-2748 GCA_964576155.1 uncultured Myxococcales bacterium
ATGTCGGGATCCTGCCGCAGAAATGAGCGGAGGGTCGCAGCGAAGTTGAGACCCACGGCCTCGTTGATCTGCACCTGGTTGAGGCCCGGCATGTTGAACTCTACGGGATCCTCGGCGGTGGAGATGTTATCCTCGGCCTTGTTGAGCTCGATGAGCGCGGAGTAGAGACTGGTCGTCTTCCCGGACCCCGTCGGGCCGGTCACGAGGACCATACCCCAGGGCTGATGAATTGCGGACTTGAACTGCTCGAGCTGCTCATCCTCGAAGCCCAGCTTCGTCATGTCGAGCTGCAGGTTGGACTTGTCGAGCAGCCGCATGACGACCTTCTCGCCGAAGAGCATCGGCAGGACGGACACGCGGAAGTCGACCTCCTTGGACCTGCCCAGGACCAGCTTGATGCGCCCGTCCTGCGGCAGGCGGCGCTCGGAGATGTCCAGCTCGCTCATGATCTTGAGGCGGGAAGTGATAGCGTTCTTCAGTCGAATCGGCGGCTTCATCATCTCGTAGAGAGTGCCGTCGATTCGGTAGCGGATGCGGAACTCCTTCTCATAAGGCTCGATGTGAATATCCGACGCTCCGCGACGGATAGCGTCCACGAGAATCAGGTTCACGAGCCGTACGACGGCCTCCTCTTGAGAGTCCTTCTCCAGCTGCTCGATGTCGATGCCGTCGTCCCCGCCGAGGAGCTCCACGTCCTCGTCGGAGAGGTTCTCGAAGACGTCGTCGAATTCGACCTCTTCTTCCTCTTCTTCGGTGTAGTAGTTCTCGAGGGCCTCCCGAATCTGGGAATCCGCTGCGACGACCATCTCGACGTTGTAGCCGGTGAGGAACTTGATGTCGTCCATCGCATAGATGTTCGACGGATCGCTCACTGCCACGATGAGGGATGAGCCCTCCTTGTTGATCGGGAGGATCCCATGGCGCCGAGCTACCTCGTTGGGGATCAACTGGAGGACCTCGTCCGGAATGGCCACCTCGTCCACGTTGATGGATGGCACACCGTACTGCTTGGACAGAAACGACACGAGCTGAGCTTCGGAGACGTAGCCCAGATGGGCAAGGGCGCCGCCGAGCTTGCCACCGTGTTTCTGGATCTCGTGCTTCGCGTCGTCGAGCTGATCGAGACTGATCACGCTCTCACGGAGCAGGAGTTCTCCGAGCCCTGTCGACGCGGCCTTGGCCCGGGGGGCCTGAACGTCGCCGTCGATCGATCCCTGCTTCCTGCTGCCGTTCTCTGCCATGCATCAACCGCCGTCGTGCTGAAGTGCCTGCCGGAGTGCCCGAACGCCCCCCCGTGAATCCCTTTGGGATGATAGCATCGGCCTGAAATAGCGTCAAATTCCTACAGTATCTACGTGCGCGTAGAGGGCCGCTCCGGTTCGGGAGGTACCGGGAGCGCCCCCAACCATCCGTCCAGGGCGACCGCGGCCGCCGCTGCTGTGGCCTGGCGCCGCTCCCGCCGGCGTCCGCGCCCCGCCGGCAGCAGCCCGAAGTGCATGTTCGAGGGCTGGAATCGGCCCCCTGTACCCCGGGTAACGTAGTTCAGGAGCCCCCCCAGCGCGGTCTCCAGCGGCGGCGAGGGCAAGGGAGCTCCGGTGAGCTCTCCGTGGAGGAAGAGGGCAGCGAGGAGGCCCGTCGCCACGGACTCGACGTAGCCCTCGGAGCCGCTGAGCTGGCCGCCTGCCCGTACGCAGGGGAGGGCCCGGAGCCGAAGCTCCCCGTCCAGGACCGCGGGCGCGTCCACAAAGGTATTCCGGTGGACGCTGCCGTACCGCAGGAAGCGGGCGTTCTCCAGCCCGGGAATGCTGCGGAACACCTGGTCCTGGGCCGATCGCCGCAGCCGGGTCTGAAACCCCACCAGGTTGAACGCGGTGCGGGTCCGGTCTTCTGCGCGGAGCTGAACCACCGCGGCGGGCCTGGACCCGTCCGGGGGCCTGAGCCCTACGGGCTTCAGGGGCCCGAAGGCCAGGGCGTCGGGTCCGGTGGAGGCGATGACCTCCACCGGCTGGCAGCCTGTAAAGTGGGGGATCAGGGAGTCCCCGTCGAACGCGGCCGGCTGGATACGATCCGCGGCCAGCAATGCATCCACGAAGGCGCGATACCCTGCAGCATCCATGGCGGCGTTGAGGTAGTCGTCCCCGTCACCCTTGTCCCAGCGGGACGCGGCGAAGAGACGGTTCATGTCCAGCGAGGACCCATCGACGATGGGGGCGATCGCATCGAAGAAGCTCAGATGTTCGGCGCCCAGCACAGCTGCGAGATCCGCAGCGAGCGCGTCGGAGACCAGAGGCCCCGGGGTGAGCAGGGTCGGTCCCTCGCGGGGCACCTCCAGCACCTCTTCACGCCGCACCGTGATCCTGGGGTGGTCCTCCATGACCCGGGTGATCTCCCGGGCGAAGAGGACGCGATCCACGGCCAGCGCGCTACCCGCTGGAACCCGATGGTGATCCGCGGTGGCCATGACCAGTGATCCCAA
>CAZNWW010000189.1:2758-7240 GCA_964576155.1 uncultured Myxococcales bacterium
TACGGCCACCTCGGGGCTGTCGGAGCGCATTGAGTTGGAGCAGACCAGCTCCGCCAGATCAGTGGAAGTGTGTGCAGGCGAGGTGCGCCCCGGCCGCATCTCCGAGAGCTCGACGTCGAGGCCGCGTGAGGCGAGCTGCCAGGCAGCCTCACACCCCGCAAGCCCACCCCCGATGATCCGGATCCGGGGGCTCAAGACTCTCGGAAATCGCAATCGGGGTTCGGGCAGGAGATCACCTTGGACCGGCCCCGGGACTCTTGGAGGTAGGGGCTGCCGCAGGTGGGGCAGGCGCGCTTCAGGGGGGCCCCGAACATCACGAACTCACAGTCGGGCGACTTCGTGCAGCGGTAGAAGGTGCGGCCCTTCTTGGACTTGCGCTCCACCAGCTCACCCTCGCAGCCGGCCCGGGCGCATTTGAAGCCCGTCGGGACCGGCGCGGTGTAGGTACAATCGGGGAACTCCGAGCAAGCGAGGAAGGGCCCGAAGCGCCCGTTCCGCAGGATCAGATCCTTGTCGTGCTCGGGGCACTTGAGCCCCGTCTCGATGGGCTTGATGGGCTCGATATTTCCCTTGGGATCCCGTTTGAAGTTCATGGTGTTACGGCATTCGGGGAAGTTGGAGCAAGCGAGGAACTCGCCGTTGCGTCCGAACTTGATCACCATACCATTGTCGCAACGTTCGCACTTGATATCCGTGGGGATCGGGTCACGCTTCAGATCCTTCATGGACACGCGGGCCTTCTCCAGCGAGTCGCTGAACCCGCTCCAGAATTGCGTCATGAGGGCGGGGGCGTCGAGGTCACCCTCCTCCACGCGGTCCAACTCCTCCTCCATGCTCGCGGTGAAGCGCACGTCCACGATATCGGGGAAGCTCTCCTGGAGGAGGTCCGTCACGGCAAAGCCGAGCTCCGTGGGGAAGAACTTCCCCTGCTCCCGGTCCACGTACTTCCGCTCCTGGATCGTGCTGAGGATCATCGCATAGGTGGACGGGCGACCGATGCCCTTCTCCTCCAGCATCTTGATCAGGGTAGCCTCGGTGAAGCGGGGCGGCGGCTGGGTGAAGAACTGGGTCCCCTCAACGCCATGGCGCTCGAGGGCCTGGCCGTCGTTGAGCGCCGGCAGCTCCTTTGAGTCTCCTCCGTTGGCCGCGCCGTTCTCCTCGTCGCGATCCCGCTCCATGTAGATCTCACGGTAGCCGGCGAAACGCAGGACCGTGCCCGAAGTCCGCAGCTTGAATCGCTCCGCTGCTAGGATGTCCACCGTGGTGACGTCGTAGAGGGCGGGCTTCATCTGCGAGGCGATGAAGCGCTTCCAGATCAAGGTATAAAGCTTGAGCTGATCCTGATCGAGGTGGCCCTTGACCCGCTCGGGGCTCCACTCCGGGCTGGTCGGACGGATCGCCTCGTGGGCGTCCTGTGCGCTCTTCCGGTTCTTGTAGAAGTTGGGCTTCTCCGGGAGGAACTGCTCCCCGAAGTTCTTTCCGATGAATACCCGGGCCTCCTCGATCGCCTCCGCCGACACCCGTGTGGAGTCGGTACGCATGTAGGTGATCAGACCCGTGGGCCCCTCTTCGCCCAACTCGATGCCCTCATAGAGCTGCTGGGCGAGGGCCATGGTGCGTTTCGCTGAGTAGCGGTAGAACCGGTGGGCCTCCTGCTGAAGCCTGCTGGTGATGAACGGCGCCGGCGCGTGGCGGGACCGGGTCTTCGCTGCGACCTCGTCCACCGAGAACTTCGCGCCCCGCAGGGCCTCCACCACGGGGGTGGCCTGGGCCTCTCTGGTGACCTCGGCTTTCTTGCCGTCGATCTCCACGAGCTGAGCTTCGAACTGCTGCGGCGGCGTGCCGCCGGAGAGGGTCGCCTTGATGGTCCAGTACTCCACGGGATCGAACGCTCGGATGTCCTGCTCCCGATCCCTGACCAGACGGACGGCGACCGACTGTACGCGGCCCGCGCTCAGGCCCCGCTTGACCTTCTTCCAAAGGAGGGGACTGATCTCATACCCCACCAGGCGATCAAGGGCCCGACGGGCCTTCTGGGACTCGTACCGGTTCTCGTTGAGCCGACCCGGTGTCTCCATGGCCTTCTCGACCCCGCGCCGGGTGATCTCATGGAAGAGGACCCGGAAGATCTCGGGGCCGTCGTCTCCGGATTCCAGCTCCTGCGCGACGTGCCAGGCGATGGCCTCACCTTCGCGGTCCGGATCAGAGCCGATGTAGACCCGATCGCACCCCTTCGCCGCCTGGCAGATCGCCTGGAGGATCTTGCCCTTCCCGCGAATCACTTGGTACTTGAGGCCGAAGCCGTCGTCCACATCCACCCCGAGCTCTCGCTGTGGGAGGTCCTTGACGTGACCGACCGTGGCCTTCACGTCGAAGTCCTTGCCGAGATAACGCTTGATCGTGCGAGCCTTCGAAGGGGACTCGACTATCACCAGCGACTTACCCATGTCGTTTCTGCTCCTCAACATCCGTCGTGGTTCCGCCGGAACCGACCACCAACCAGCGCTTCGACGAGGCCCTCGAGCTCAAGCTCGAGGAGCGCAGCGCTCAACTCCCCGGGGGTCAGCGCAGCCCGTCGTCCGATATCATCCAGGTGTCGACCACCGCCACCTGCGTCCAGGGTCTCTAGGACCCGGCGCCCCACCGCGTCCATGGGAGATGCCCTCGGGGAGGTCTCTCCGAACTGCGTCTCCAGGGCCTGATGAGAGGCCGGGAGGTCCTTTGGACCTCGCAGGGGGAGGGCCCCCTCTGACAGCAGACGACGGGCGCCTTCGGACCGCTGTCGGCCCGATGCCCAGGGGACTGTAAGCACCTTCCTCCCGCATTTCAAGGCAAACCGCGCTGTGCTCATTGCGCCGCTACGCGGCGGCGCCTCGACTACCACTACAGTATCGGCGAACCCGGCGATGATGCGGTTCCGATCGAGGAAGGACCTGGGCCTGCCGGAGAAGGTCGGGGGATACTCGCTGACCACCGCACCCCGGCGGGCGATGCGGGCGAAGAGGTCCCTGTGCCGGGAGGGATAGGTATACCCCAGCCCCGTACCGGCCACGACCACGGTGCGCCCCCCTGCTGCCAGGGCCCCGCGGTGGGCCGCGGCGTCGATCCCGAGCGCGCCGCCGCTGACCACCCAGCCCCCACCGGTGACCCACGCTGCGGCCAGATCCCCGGCCAGGGCGTCTCCCTCCGTGGACGACCCCCGGGTCCCGACCACGCCGAGCGCACGGCCCGTCGGCACCTCCCCGCGACCGACGAGGAGCTCGACGGGTTCGTCACCGCAGTCGAGGCTCGAGGGCCAGGCGGCGTCCCCGGGGACGCGGGCCCAACCCCGCAAGGTGTCGAGGTACTCCAGCGCGTCCCGGGCGGCCCACAGGACCGCTCGCAAGCGCCGGGGATCAAGGTCCGCCGGCACCATGGCTGCTGCGGCCAGGGCAAGGCCGCGATGGGCATCGTCGAGCCCATCCAGCAGACGGTTCCATTCCGCTTCGGCGTCCTCTTCGTATCCATGCACCATGCACCTCCCTCCGCCCCGGAATTTGCCTCTTCCCAGCGGACCCGGCGGCGGCTATTCTGTTATTCGAAATGCGCAACCGGAGGGGAAGCGTTGTTCGCTACGAAATTCGACTCGGGCCATCGATCGCGCAGCGCATCTACGCTCCTTACGGGGATCCTGTTCCTCGAAATTGCCGTCAGCGCATGCAGTGGGGGCGACCCGGAACCCGTGCTCGACGTCGGCGGAGGGCTGCCGGGCGTCGATACGGTGCAGGGGATCGACACCCCGCCCGTGGAGCCCCCCGATGTGGACATCAAAGATGTCGCTGAGCGCCTCGTGTCGATCTCAAGCTCCGGGGAGATGATCAAGGCCTGGGTCTACACCCCCCCTGGTTGCGACGCGGACGACCCCTGCCTCGGCCTGGTGCTGGTCCCGGACCTCCACGAGGCGGGGATGGAGCGATACCCGGGGGACCTCGCCAAGGGGCTGGCCGTGCTCACGGGGACGGTGGTCGCTGTCTATAATCCGCCCGGGTTCGGCGGCGGCGCGGAGCTGAGCTCCGGCGGCGAGGACTTTGGCGGCCCGAGGGACCAGGACGCGCTCAAGGACGTGTTGGACCACCTCGCTGACTCGGCTGAGGTGGAGCAGGATCGCATGGGGGTCCTCTCTTTCGGTGGTGGCCTGGCCACAGCAGCCGGGGCCGTCGCCCGCTTCGGGCCCACGAACCTCACCTACGTTGACTACGTCATCGACATCGAGGGCGTGACCAACCGATGCTACGTCACCCAGTCCCCCTACACCGTCGATCCCGGCGGCGATCACGTGAACACCGACGGCCCGGGGCCCACCCAGAGCCGCTGCGACTTCCAATGGTTCCCTCGGGAGGTGAAGTTCCCAGCGGGCACCTCCTCCAACGGCAAGGGCACCGACGGGACCCCGAACGCCTACATCTGCAACAAGAACGTGTTCCCTCTTGCGGAGGCGGAGAC
>CAZNWW010000190.1:0-6621 GCA_964576155.1 uncultured Myxococcales bacterium
GACCCGACCGATGCTGCCGGGGCGATCTTCATCCAGGCGGAAGCCCCCCTCGTCCTTCACCACCCGGGGTATGGGCAGGTGAGGCTCCAGGACGTCCTTCACGCCCACGGGGCCCGAGCCGGGCCCGCCGCCGCCGTGGGGGGTGGAGAAGGTCTTGTGCAGGTTGAACTGGATCACGTCGTAGCCGAGATCCCCGGGGCGGGCCCACCCCATGAGGGAGTTGAGGTTCGCGCCGTCGCAGTACATGAAGCCGCCCCGATCGTGGACGATCCGGGCGATGCAATCGCATTCCTCCTCGAAGAGGCCCACGGTGTTGGGGTTGGTCATCATGAACGCGGCGACGTCCTGGTCCATGGCCGCCTCGACATCCGCGGCCCGGACGAAGCCGTCGGGCCCCGAGGCCACCGGGCGGACATCCCAGCCATTGAGGGTCACCGTCGCAGGGTTGGTCCCGTGGGCGGAGTCGGGGATCAGGACATGGCTGCGCCGGTCCCCGCGGGCCTCCAGGGCCTCGCGGATCATGCGCATACCGGTGAACTCTCCGTGCGCGCCCGCCGCGGGCTGCAAGGTCACCGCGTCCATCCCCGAGATCTCGGCGAGCATCCGCTCCAGCTCCCACATGAGGGCCAGGCTCCCCTGGAACCACGCCTCGGGGTGGTAGGGGTGACCCATGGTGAAGCCGGGGTAGCGGCAGGTCGCCTCGTTGATCTTCGGGTTGTACTTCATGGTGCAGGAGCCCAGGGGGTACATCCCGTGATCCACCGCGAAGTTGTGCATGGAGAGACGCACGTAGTGGCGGACCGCCTCCGGCTCGGAGATCTCAGGCAGCGCGGGCGGCGTCTTGCGGAGCAGGCTTCGGGGAATGTCGTCACAGACTCCGTCGTCTACCCTCGAATTTAGTGAAAATCCTACACGGCCGGGGCGGCTCCGCTCGAAGATGAGAGGCTCTGCGTACTTGATTCCGGTGACAGCCCGGGTGCCGCTCATCACTTCTCCTGGGTGAGTTGGACGCGCTCGATGTCCGCGCCGAGCGCGCGCAGGCGCTCGTCGATACGCTCGTATCCCCGGTCAATCTGCCGGACGTTGTAGATGTCGGAGCGTCCTTCGGCGCAGAGGGCCGCCGTCAGGAGGGCCATCCCCGCCCGCACGTCAGGGCTCTCCAGGGACGTCCCGTAGAGCTGGGACGGGCCCACCACCACCACCCGGTGGGGGTCGCACATGATGATCTGCGCGCCCATGGAGATCAGGTTGTCCACGAAGAACATCCGGCCCTCGAACATCTTCTCGAAGAAGAGCACCGTCCCCTTGGACCGGGTCGCGGCGACGATGGCCACGCTCATCATGTCCGTGGGGAACTGGGGCCAGGGCGCGTCGTCAATCTGCGGGATCGTCCCGTGGAGGTCATACTTGACCTGCAGGTCCTGATCACCAGGGACCACCAGGACATCCTCGGCTTCCCACCAGGTGCGGATCCCGAGGCGGCGCAGGTTGGTGAGGATCACCCGCATGTGCTCCTTGCAGACCCGCTCCACTCGGAGCTCGCCGCCGGTGACCGCGGCCAGGACGATGAAGCTCCCCACCTCGAGGCAGTCCGTGCCGATGGTGTAGTCCGCGCCGCCGAGCTCGGTGACGCCCTCGATGGTGAGGAGGTTCGTGCCGATGCCGTCGATCTTCGCGCCCATCGCTCCCAGGAGCTTCGCAAGGCCCTGGACGTGGGGTTCGCAGGCCGCGTTGCGGATGGTGGTCGTACCGCGGGCGCGGGCCGCGACCATGAGGAGGTTCTCCGTGGCGGTCACCGAGGCCTCGTCCAGGAAGAGATCCGCTCCCTTCAGCTTCTGCGCCTCGAGGACATAGGACTTCCCGGTGTTGAGCTTCGCGCCCAGCTGGACCATGCCGTCGAGATGTGTGTCCAGGCGTCGGCGTCCGATGACGTCGCCCCCTGGCGGGGGCAACTCCACCCGCCCCTTGCGCGCGAGCATCGGCCCGGCAAAGAGGATCGACGCGCGGATCCGGCTGCAGAGCTCCCTGGGGAGCCGCCAGTCCTCCACGTCCCGGGTGTCAACCACGTAGGTGTTCTCCTCCGGGCGTTCCACCGCGGCGCCCATGGCCTGAAGGATCTCGAACATCACATGGCAGTCTCGGATCTCGGGGACGTTACGAAGGGTCACGGGCTCGCAGGCCAGGAGGGTCGCAGCGATCGCGGGGAGCGCTTCGTTCTTGCTGCCCATGGGGATCAGGTTGCCGGCTACGGTGCTGCCGCCACGGATGATGAACTTCTCGACCGCTTCACGTTTCTTTGCGTGCATCGCGCTCGACCCTCCCTTCGCGGACACGGAACAGGGCCGCTTTGGTGTTCTGTAGCACATATTCCGGGGTGGTGGTAGTGAGAATCACCTGTCCTGCGTGGGCGCGTACGCCCTCCATGATCACCCGATAATGTTCCTGGTCGAGTTCGCTGGAGAGATCGTCCATCATCAGGATGGGCGCCTCGCCTCGTCGTCGTCGCCACAGAATAAGCTCTCCCATGCGCAGCGCCGCGGCGAGGCTCCGTATCTGTCCCTGGGACGCGTGGGAGCGCGCCGGACGCTCGTCGAAACGGATCTCCAGGTCGTCCAGGTGGGGACCGACGCCGGTGACGGCGCGGGCCATGTCGTCACTCCGGGCGCGAGCCAGGGACTCCTCTGCGGCCGCAAGAAGCGTCCCCGCGTCCATCCCCTCCGGCTCGATACCATAGCCGCTGCGATACTTGATCGTCACCTCACCCCCGGACACGGACCGCACCCCGGCCCAGTACCTTGCGACCTCTGTCTCGAGGTCCGCGGCCAGGCGGGCGCGAGTCGCGGTGAGTTCCGCACCCCGGCGCAGGAGCTGCTCCTCGTAGGACTCGATGAGCCCGGCTGGGAGGCGCCCGCGGCTGAACTCCTTGAGGAGCGTGTTGCGGTGCTTGACCAGGTCCTGGTACTCCTGCACCCGGCCGAGGTGGAGCGGGTCCTCACGGTAGACGGCCCGATCCAGGAAACGGCGCCGCTCCCCGGGGCCCCCCTTGATGAGCTTCAGGTCCTCGGGGCCGAAGAAAACTATCTTGAGATGCGCGGCGAGATCCGCTACGCCACCGACCCGTTGATCATCCAGGAGCCAGGTGCGCCGTCCGTTCTCCAGCTGCAAGGCCAGGGCGAGGTCACCGTGTTGTGTCGCCAGGGCGCATCGCACAGAGCCCTGCTCCGCGCCGGCCGCTACCCAATCCACGAAGCGGCCCGGACGGAATGAGCGCGGCATGGCCATGAGGTAGAGTCCCTCGAGGATATTGGTCTTTCCCTGGCCGTTGCGCCCAGCCAGGACGTTGAAACCGTCCTCCAGCTCCAGGCGGACCTCTGCCAGGTTGCGGAAGCAATAGAAGCGTGCAGTACGGATATGCATCGTCAGGTCGAGGGTTCCGAGAGACGGCGGCGCAACGATCTACAGGGGCCTAGCTGAGTTCCATGGGCATGATGACGAAGAGGCTCTGCTCGGTCTCGTCCTCCGGCTTCAGGAGGCTGGGGGACTCTGCGCCGGTGATTCCCAGGATGACCTGCTCTGAGTCGACGTTGCCCAGGGAATCCAGGAGGAAGCGGTAGTTGTACCCGACGGTGAGCTCTGGCCCCTCGTACTCGGCGAAGACCTCGGTCTCCACGTTTCCGAGGTCCGAGCGGCTCCCGGAGATCACTACCCGGTCCTTGGTGAGCACCATGCGGATCCCCTGGGAGTGGGTGTCCACGATAGGGGACGCGATCCTCACCCCGTTGATCAACTCGATGCGGCTGACACGCAGTTCGCCGATGAACTTGCCGGGGATCACGCCGGAGTAGTTCGGGTACTCCTCCTCGATCTGGCGCACGTACAGGGACGCGGTCTCGGTACGTATCACGATCTCACCCATGGCGAAGCCCAGGGTGGCTTCCCCGTCCACGTCGTCCTCAAGGAGGCGCCGCATCTCGAGCACACCCTTGCGATGGACGATCGCCTGCTTCTCCTCGAAGGGGAGCTCCGTGCCCGGCACCTCTCGCTCCACCACCCCGAGACGGTGCCGGTCTGGCCGTCCGCGGTCTCCTCCACCTTTCGGAGCTTGATCAACATGCCGTTCAGGTTCATGCGGGACGGATCGTCGGACATGAACGGGATCATACGCTGGGCCAGGTGAGACAAGAGGCGCGCCGGCATCGTGACCCCCTCCCCCAGCTCTTCCTTCTCTATGAGAGGGAAGTCCTCGGGATCGAAGGACATGAGGTTGGCCTTGGTCCGACCACACTGGCATTGGACGTTGCCCCCGGGCAGGGCCTCCACGTCCACGGTGGCGTCCTGCCAGAGGCGGAGGGAGTCATAGAAGGAGCGGGCGTTGATCGCAATCTTACCCCCCTTCTCGATCTTCGCGGGGAAGGACGTGAGCAGGACCACGTCGTAGTCCGTGCACTTGACGCGTATGGTGCCGTCATCCACGCTCTCCATGAGGATGTGCGCGAGGACGTTGCTGACGGTCCCCTTCTTGTCCGCTATGCCCTGGGCCTTGGCCAGGGTGTTCATCAGAGTCCCCCGATCAGCCGAGAACTTCATTCCGCTCCTCCTGTGATGGGTGATACTTCTTGAAAAGATCTGTTAAGGATCACCATAACCATCAGCCCTGTGGAAACCTTTGAACAACCCCGAAGATGCTGAATCGAAAGCAAGAATTTTCCACCTCCAGGTGTGGAGAACCTGTGTCCTGCCTGCGGCTCGGTCTACCCCGGGGAAACAACCAACAGGTTTGTAACACAGCCGGCACAGACTTCTCAACAGGAACGACACAGCCAGTGTGCCTCTCAACGGCTGAGCTTCCGCTCGAGCTCATCGAGGAGCGCGGCAAGCTCACTGTCCTGCTTCCGCAGGCGGTCGATCTTCCGGTAGGAGGTGAGGACCGTGGAGTGATCCCGGCCGCCGAAACGTTCCCCGAGCTCCGGGTAGGAGATCTGCAGGAGGTGGCGACAGAGGTACATGGCGATCTGTCGCGGCTGGGACACGCTGCGCACCCGGCTGGGCGAGCGCAGGTCCGCCTTCGTGACGTCGAATCGTGACGCGACGGTGTTCATGATCTGGTCCGGGGTCACCCGCGGCGCACGGTTCTTGATGAGGGTGCGCAGCGCGTCCCGTGCCATGCGCAGGTCCACCGGCGCGGCCTGGAGGTTGGACTCGAGCTGCAGGCGGACGAGGCAGCTCTCGAGCTCTCTGACATTGGTGGTGACGTGGGTGGCTACGTAGTCGGCGACATCGTCCGGGATGACGATGCCCGCGGCCGCGGCCTTCTTCTGGAGGATCGCGATGCGGGTCTCCTTCTGCGGAGGCTTGATGTCCGCGATGAGGCCCCACTGAAACCTGGAACGGAGTCGATCCTCGAGCTTCGGGATATCCCGGGGGAAGCGATCGGAGCTGAGCACCACCTGGGTGCCCGCGCCGTAGAGCGCGTTGAAGGTGTGGAAGAACTCGTGCTGCGTGCTCTCCTTTCCACCGAGGAACTGCACGTCGTCAATGATCCACACATCCACGGCTTCGCGATATCGTGCGCGAAAAGCGTCGATGGTCTTGCGCTGCACCGACTGGATCCAGTCGTTGATGTAGGTCTCGCAGGAGATGTACCGGAGCCGGAGGCCCGGATCGTCGTCCCGGATCTGGTGCCCGATGGCCTGGATCAAGTGGGTCTTCCCCAGGCCTGTACCACCATAGATGAAGAGGGGGTTGTACTGGCTCGCGGGGCGGCTGGCCACCGCGCGCGCGGCGGCGGCGGCGAGCTGGTTCGACGGTCCGACGACGAAGGTGTCGAACCGATACCGGGGCAGGAGGGGCTCCCCCGCAGGTGCCACCGGGATGTCCGGGAGATCGGACGGGAAGAGCTCTCCGGGCGTGGAATTCCTGACCAGGGTGAGGGGCACCGGGTGTCCCGCCCTGACCTCCAGGATGGCCTCCAGGCGCTCTTTGTAGTTCTCGGTGACGAACTCCTGGACTTGGCGGTTCTGGACCTCCAGACGGAGGCCGCCTTTCGCCTCGGCGTGGGGCCGCAGGGGCCGCAACCAGGTTTCGAATTCCTGCTGGTCCATCTCGAGCCGCAGGATCTCCAATGCTTGGTTCCACAGCCGTTCCACGTCCGTCCCCGTCGTTCCCATGCCGGCCCCCGATGGTCCCTGATGATCCCGATCCTTCGGAGGCGCCCTGAAGTGTCAAGGGAAACTTTGGTGAGACCTTCCCTCCTTCAAGACAGGTTGTTGTCGACCTTGACAGGGAGGGTTTGGAGGCGGACAATTCCCGGCAGCGGAGGTACAGATGATCCTCGGAGAGGTCCTCGGCTCAGTAGTCGCCAACCAGCGCTACCAGGGCCTGGAAGGACAAAAATTCCTGCTCGTGCAACCCCAGGAAGCCAACGGGACTCCGATCGGGGATGCAGTGGTCGCGGTGGACACCGTGATGGCGGGACCGGGCGATCTGGTCTACATGGTCCTGTCCCGCGAGGCCGCCCTCGCGCTGGACCCCTGGTTCGTCCCCGTAGACCACGCGATCGTCGGCTTCGTGGACTCAGTGGACCTCGAGGAGGACGCCTGATGGTCCTTGGGAAGGTCATTG
>CAZNWW010000190.1:6631-7232 GCA_964576155.1 uncultured Myxococcales bacterium
GGGACCGTGGTCTCAACCATCAAGCACGCGGACTACATGGCGCACAGCCTCTTCGTGATCCAGCCCCTGGACGCGGACCGCCACCCCGAGGGGGAGACCTTCCTCGCGGTGGACACGGTCCAGAGCGGGGTGGGGGACACAGTCCTCGTCATGCGCGAAGGCAACGGCGTAAGGCAGATCCTCCAGAAGGAGATCTGCTGCATTCGCTCCCTCGTGGTGGGGGTGGTGGATGCGGTGGACATCCCCGCGGTGCGCCGGACGGAGCCTGCCCGATGAACATCCAGGCCCTGCGCCGCCAGGTCGCTGAGTACTCCCGGCGGATCTGGGAGAAGGGCTGGGTGGCCAACCACGACGGCAACATCAGTGTTCGCCTAGAGGGCGGCCGCCTCCTTGCGACCCCCACCGCGGTCTCCAAGGGGGTGATTCGGGAGGAGGATGTCCTGCTCCTGGACCGCGGGACCGGCGCGGTGATCTCCGGCAGCGGGCGGCCCTTTTCAGAGCTGTACCTGCACCAGGAGATCTATCGATGTCGCGAGGACGTCACCGCGGTGATCCACGCCCACCCGCCAACCGTCACCGGCTTTGCGGTGGCCGGCATCGA
>CAZNWW010000191.1:0-7227 GCA_964576155.1 uncultured Myxococcales bacterium
CTGAGCCCCACGTCCCGGAGACGGAGCACGTCCTCCCGGGTCTTTCGCATGAACGCGATCTTCGCCTCCAGCGCGGGGATCGGATCCTCCATGGGGCCCTTGTGGTAGCAGATCATGAGCCGCGGTTTCAGGTCCCGTACTCGCTCCAGGGATGCGATATGGTCTGCCACGTTCTCGACCTTCCGCGCCGCTCGTGCTTTCAGCCCCGTGTACAGATCACCGGTGAAGATCAGCCGGCGTTCGGGTTCGAAGAAGGCGACGTGATCCCGTGTGTGTCCTGGAGTCGGGATCACTTCGAGGCGGTATCGTGGTGTCTCGACGATATCGCCGAGGGGCTCCGCCGGGATGCCAGGGCCCACCCCCCAGAGGAGGTAGTGGTAGGGATAGCGAAGGAGTGAGTGTGGTTTCCGGATAGCGTGCAGCAAGGGCTCCGGGGCGCGGACCACAGCATTGAAGCGTCGGGCGATGGCGGCTGCGTTGCCTATGTGATCCTCGTGCTCGTGGCTGACCACGATTTGCTCGATGGTCCGTCCTTCCAACATGGGCAACACGGGGAGGAGTTCCCTGCGGGCCCGGTAGAAGCCCGTCTCCACCGCGAGTCTGTCCAGGATTGAGACCCAGGTTGCGAAGCCAAAGGCGCGGGTTTGTCGGGTGGAGATCCGGATGAGCGTCAGGTGCTCGTCGATGTCGATGATCCGGGCCAATGTAACCTCCCGAGGTCCAGGATGATAACCGAAGGTGTGATTTTTCACACGGCCCCTGGTAGAACAGGGGTCAGGAGGGCATTGAAATGGGACACAAGCACGACGGCAGCCACGGCGGCGTTATCTTTGGAGGGATCCTCATCGCGCTGGGGACCGTGTTTCTGGCGGGGACGATCTTCGGGATGGACGCGGGGGATCTCCTGCGGACCTGGTGGCCGGTGATCCTCATCGTCCTGGGCCTCAAGGGCTTCTTCGGGCGCGGCCACGGCACCTTCTGGCCGATCTTTGTCGTGTTGATCGGTGTGCTGTTGCTGGTTCGCAACCTGGGGGTGATCGACCACGGGATCTGGGGCTACATCTGGCCCATCGGCCTGGTCCTCCTGGGGCTTCACATCCTCAGCGGGCCGTGGCGCTCATGCAAGCAGGGCGAGGGTCCAATCGAGGGCGCGGAGACCGCAGACACATTCAGCGCAACGGTGGTGTTCTCCCATCAGGTGCGACGTGTCCGATCCGAGGCGTTCCGCAAGGGCGAGGGTACCGCCGTATTCGGGAACCTCGAGTTGGACTTGCGCGGGGCTGGAATCGCACCTGACGCCCGCCTGGAGGTGAACGCGGTCCTGGGTGCGGTCAAGGTGCTCGTCCCCGAGGGCGTGCACGTCGCCTTGGGCGGCAACTCGGTCCTCGGCGGCGTCAGCGACAAGCGGGCCGGGCGCACGGTGCCCGAGGGCGCGCCGACCCTTCACCTCGAGGCCAACGCGGTCCTCGGTAACGTGGAGATCTATTAGCTGGATAGGTGTGGGAGAAGCCTACGCGAAGCTGGCCGCGCGTCGCTGACTGGTCTTGCGCCGTCGAAGAATATGCTTCAGCGGGGTGAGGGCTGAGGTGAACCCGATCTGCAGCACCTCGTCCCCGTCCTGGAAGTTCATCCTGTCCTTGTAGTAGTCGTTGAGCCGCGGCTTCCGGTGGTGGTAGCGGACATCGTCCTCCGCCTTCTGGAAGACCGTGTCCCGGACGCTGCCACGGAAGACGAAGTTCTCGGGGTCGAAGACTGCGTCTTCCATTATGTAGATCTTGTCCCGGTAGAGGCGGTCCACGGCGTCAGCGATACGGAAATGCTCAGGTAGCGGCCGGCTCTCCTCGAAGGGCGCCGGGTAGACGCTCTCGAAGTGCTGGACCACGTTGCCGAGGCTCGAGAGCACTGCAGCGCAGTTGCTGATCCAGAGCTTCCGGCCCAGGGGCTTGTGCCGCACCATGTAGCTCAGCACCACCTTGCGGGTGAGCTTGTGGGTCAGGCCCGCGCTGCGGTCGTCCGGGTGAACGCAGGTGAGTCCGAGGTGGACCACATCGCCCACCCCCTCCACGGGTAGGAGTACGCAGGAGCAGAAGCCCGCCATCTTGCCGTCAGACCGCCGCGCTACAGCGATGGCCTTGTCATTCACCTCGTCGGGGGTGCCGCGCATGATCTGGTAGTCGGGGACGTCATCGAAGCAGGTGCTCGCGACGTGCCGGACCTCCTCCACCAGCTTGCGGCACTCTGCCTCGGGCAGGGTGATGCCCGGACGGTAGAGGAAGTCGATGAGGTACTTTTTGTCCCGGCTCTTCTTCTTGCTGATGAACTTCATCCGTTCCCCCCTGGCGGTCTGGGCCGCCGCTCCAGGTTCAGTTCCTGAGCGTCTTGCGGATCCAGCTCCACGCTTCGTCACGCAGGGCTTCCGGATCCTCGCCGGTGATCGGAGGCCCGTAAGCCACATGAACGCGTATAACCGGATTCCTGAACACGCGCAAAAAATGTTCGACGAAGGTGTCGTCGTCGACCCATGCGTTTTCTCGCTTGTCGTACCAGATAGCGGCCGGCACGACGGGGAAGCCTCCTGCCGCGGCCAGCCTGAAGATGCCGGGCCTGAACTCCAGGAGTCCCGGCCCTTCAAAGGTCGTCCCCTCGGGGAAGACCACCATGGACAGACCCATGTCCAACCGCTCTCGAATGACCACTCGGGTCCGGTCCCGACTCTCGGGGCTGGTGCGGTCCACGAAGATGGTCCCGCCGATCTGCGCAGCCCGGCCCATGACAGGCCATTTCCTCAGCTCCGCCTTCGCAGTGAAGGAGACCGGCATGAGGGACAGAGTCGCACAGACGTCGATATAGGAGCGGTGGTTGGCGACGATCAGGGCTCCGCGGTCAGGCAGCGGCGTCTCCACCACTGCGTCCACGCCGAAGGCCTTCGAGATCTGGGTAGCCCACCTGTGCCCGCTGTCTACGGAGAGTCGTACCGGGTCCTTGGTGTAGAGCGTGCGCAACGACAGGATGAGTGCGTGGCCGATGGTGAACCAGGCCAACTTGGCGAGACGGTACACCGCCCGACATGTTCCTGTGAGGCCTGTCGAGGTATCGATTGTCTTCATTTTTAGCTGCGTGTTGGTCGCCTGATCCTGCATCTTTGACCCCTTCCTCCCGGCACAAAACGCATCTCACGGAGGGATATTCAGGGATATGGGCGATTTATATTCGATGTGGATCGTAAAGCAACGAAAAAAGTAATGGTTCAACCAATTCTTTCAATGAGATACGTAAAGCCGGGGGGAGATGTGCAGGAGCTGCTGGCGGCCTTCCATCAGCGGCTCCGAGGGGCTAAACTGCACCCGGGAGGTGGAGATGGTGGCCTTGCTGCTGATAGTCACCGCCGCAGCAGGCGGCGTCACGAGCGATGACGGTGGGGCGATGGTCCGTGGGACCCGGGTGGAGATCCAGGGGCATCGCGGGGCCCGGGCCGCGCGGCCGGAGAACACCCTCGCAGCGTTTCGCTACGCGCTGGATAAGGGCGTGGACGTCATCGAGCTGGACCTCTCCGTCACAAAGGATGAGCACCTGGTCGTGGCCCACGACCTCTTCCTGAACCCGGACCTCTGCCTGGCGCCCGGCGGTGGCCGCATCACAGGCCGGATCCCGATTCGGAGCCTCACCCTCGATGAGCTGCGACGTTATGACTGCGGGGCCCTGCGCAACCCCCGCTTCCCCGAGCAGGTGCCGGTCTCCGGGGAGCGTATCCCGACCCTCGATGAGGTTTTTTCCCTCGTCGAGGGGACCCCGGGCGCGGGCATGGTCCACCTCAACATCGAGGCCAAGTCCGTGCCCAGCCGCCCCGACCTTACTTTACCGCCGGACGCGTGGGCGGAGGCCTTGGCGGGTGCTCTGAAGCAGCCGGCAAGGCTCCGCCGGGTGACCGTGCAATCCTTCGACCACCGAATCCTACGGGCGCTGAAGGCGCGCCTGCCCGACGTCGTGATCGCTGCGTTGGTGGCGAAGAGTCTCCCGGATCTCGTCGAGCTGGCTCGGGATCTGGGCGCGGAGATCATCTCGCCGAATCTCGACTGGATCACGGACTCCGTGGTGGATGCCCTCCATCGCGCCGGGGTGCGGGTGATCCCGTGGACCGCGAACACAGACGCCGAGTGGGCCCGGCTCCTGGACATGCAGGTGGACGGCATCATCACCGATGATGCGGCCGGATTGATCGTGTTCCTGAAGAAGCGGGGGCTGAGGTAGGCACGTGACAGGTAGAAAAGCCCCGGAGATCCTGGCGCCCGCAGGGACCCCCGAGAAGCTCGAGACCGCGTTTCACTTCGGCGCGGACGCTGTGTACCTGGGTCTCGAGGACTGGTCCCTGCGCAGCTTCGCCGGCAACTTCAATTGGGACCAGCTGGAGTGGGCCCTGGGTCTCGCCAGGGACCTCGGGCGCAGGATCTACGTGGCGGTGAATGTCCTGGCCTTCGAGGCGGACCTGGACGCCATCGCCGCGGCCTTGAGGCGCCTGGAGGCCCTCGGTCCCCATGGCGTCATCGTCGGAGACCCGGGCGTCCTGGCCCTGGGCCGGCGGGAGGCCTCGGGGCTCCGGTATCACCTGAGCACTCAGACCAGCGTCACCAACAGCGCTGCCGCCAACTGGTGGTTCGAGCAGGGCATCGATCGCATCGTCGTCGCCCGGGAGCTGTCGATGGATCAGCTCGGGGGGGTCGTCGAGGGTGCCAAGGGCGAGATCGAGGCCTTCTGCCACGGCGCGGTCTGCGTGGCCTGGAGCGGGCGCTGTTTCCTGTCCCTCTACTGGGCCAACAGAGATCCGCGGGTCGGGGCCTGCGCGCAGGGCTGCCGCTGGCCATACAAGGAACTCGAGGACCGCCGCCGGCCCGGCCAGGCCAACGCGGTGGAGGAGGACGAGAGAGGCACATACTTCTTTGACGCGAAGGACCTCTGCACCATCCCGGTTCTCCCTGACCTCCTGGCGACGGGAGTCAGCGCGCTCAAGATCGAGGGCCGCACCCGCAGCGCGTTGTACGTCGGCGCGGTGGTGGACGTGTACAAGGATGCGGTCCGACGGGTGGCGGCGGGTGATATCTCAGGCTTCGAGGCCCGCAAGGCGGCCTACATGGAGGAGCTGGCCAGCCCCACCAACCGCGGCTTCTCCACGCACTTTCTCGGCGGCGAGGCCCATGATCTCTCGTCCTACAACTCCGACGGCTCGTACGAGGATCAGAGCAGGAACGGGTTCCTGGGCCTGGTCACGGCGACCCGCCCGGACGGCCTCGTGGTCCGCCTGAAGAACGTCGTGCGCCCCGGGGATCGGGTTGAGATCCGGGACGCCGGGTTGACTTGTGAGGATACGACCCTCGAGGCGATCCTGCGTCCCAACGGTACCCAGGCCGCCCTGGGCCGCTCCGGTGAAGATCTCTTCGTTCCAGGGTGCTTCGATGCGGGAATCGGCGCGCTGGTACGCAAGGCCTGAGCGGTCGCGGTCGAGCCTTGCAACAGCGGCGCAGAATCAATACATTGCAATCGCTCGGTATCGGAGGATCCACCATGCAGCACCGCTCCATCGTCCCGCCAATCATCCTACTGTTTGCGCTCTTCGTGGCGGCGTGCTCCCCGTCCGGTGGCGACGCGGATCCTCAAGAAGACATCGTCCTCGTGGGGGAGGTGACTCCCACGCCCGAAGACTCGACGGAGCCTCACGAGGTGGAGGGGCCCGTCGAGGCCATCCCCACGACCCTGCTCAAGGGGCCGTGGCTCCAGTGGGTCACCGAGGAGAAATTCCACGTCATGGCCGAGTCCGAGGACAAGGTGGCCCTGGTCTTCGAGATTTACGTAGGCGGGGAGCTTCGGACCACGGTCACCAGCGAGCCTATCAAGCCGGACTACTCCGACAAGCTCATTCCGCTGCCCCCGCCCGATGGTTTCATCCACTGGGCTGAGGTCAAGGGTGTCCTCCCCGGGGAGAACTTCGAGGTCCTCGTGGTGAACACCCAGGACACTGCGGCGGGCTGGATCCCCCAGACAGGGACGCCGGTGTCCCTGGTCCTCTTCGGAGATACCCGGACCAACCATGACGCACACCAGCTGGTGGCCGACTCCATCGCCGCGGCCGGTCCAGCCATGGTCCTCCACACCGGGGACCTCATGTCCAGCGGCGCGGACATCGCCCAGTGGCAGGAGTTCTTCGACATCGAGCGGGAGCTCATGGCCAACGCGTTCTTCTACCCGATTTTCGGGAACCACGAGGCCTTCGGCCAGGACTACTTCGACACCTTCTTCCACACCGAGAGCAACTTCGACAACGAGCGGAACTGGAGCACCATCTGGGGCGACTTCGGATTCCTCGGCATGGAGATCTACACCACGGACTGGTCCGACGCCGAGGCCCTGGCCTGGTTGGACCAGGAGCTGTCCAAGCTCCGGGAGAACGCGCTTTGGGTGATCGTGGCCTTCCACGAACCCATGTACACCTTCTCCAACCACGGCCCATGGCTCAAGGGACGCGACCATGTCCTGCCTCTCTTGGAGCAGCACCAGGTGGACCTGGTCATCTCGGGCCACAACCATTGCTACGAGCATTTCCTGGTGAACGGCATCCACCACATCGTCTCGGGTGGCGGCGGCGCGCCCCTCTACGGGTTCGACGCCGGTCCGCCGGAGGAGCAGGCCCTCCTGGTCACATCTCACAAGGATTTCCACTTCGTACGGGTGGACATGCAGCCCGAGCAGATCACCCTCACCGCGATCCTCGCCGAGACCGGCGAGGTGATCGACACCTGGATGATTCCCTGATATCCGTGGTGTCATGTACACCCCATTCTCTGCCTCGTTGTTCCTGGGTCTGACCGTCGTCGCTTGCGGCGTCGATGACCGAGACGCTTCCGACGTTGCGGAGTCCGATGCCCCGTGGGACATCGTTGCGTCGGACACCTCTTTGGTCCTGGATGTCTCCTTGGAGGTCACCGAGGACTTGCTGTCAGACACCCCGCCGGTGCCGGACACCCCGTTGGATACTCCTTTGCTGCCTGACATCTCCCTGGACATCGTCGCGGACGTTCCGCCCCCCACGGGCCTCGATATCGATGCCCTCACAGCAGCATTGGCCGCGGGCGAAGCAGCCGTGGTCGAGATGCAGATGGCTCTCTACGATGGTCCCGTCTGCGACGATGAGATCTGCCTCGTGGTGACCTGGCTGCCCGACCACCAGGCCGTATCGAT
>CAZNWW010000192.1:0-5626 GCA_964576155.1 uncultured Myxococcales bacterium
TTCTTTCCGTTCTGGCCGCCGGAGCCCCCCAGGGCCACGTGGCAGTAGCTGCAGTTCATGTAGTCCCAGCCACAGAACATGCCGTTATCCATGACCGTGTGGATCGAATCCAGGCCAGGCATCCCGCCGGCGCCGCCCTTCCCCGGCGGGAGGCCTGCGTCCCCCTGCTCGTTCGACCCCGGGGTCTGGTGCTCCTCCACCGGACAGAACTCCACCGCGCCCCACTCATCGAAGTCTGGACAGATAGAGGAGCCGCCGAGTCCGCCGGACACCGAGATTCCGGTGCAGGTCTTGGAGCCACCGCCACCGCCGGGCTGGGAATTGGACGCGGTGCAGTTGTTACTCCAGCCCACGTCGTAGGCCCACTCACCAGCCTGGCCCACGATTCCGTCGGATCCGTGGTCCCCTTGATCCCCCAGGTCTCCGTCCGCACCCTGGCCGCCGTGGATCAGGTTGTCAGCGATGCGCAAGCCGGGGCCGGCGTCCCGAACGTAGACCGAGTACGCCGATGCGCCAGCGTTGGTCACGATGGGACCCATCACCGTGCAGCCCTCGATGGAGGTCGTCGTCGTCCCCAACCCGACAGCCACCGCGGTGACAGTGCCCGGACCATCTGCGGTCGGCACACCGGCCATGAGAATGGATTCGTTGACCTCGAAGTCACGAACCGAGAAGTCCAGCTCGAATCCGCAGAACACCCGCACACCCTCGTGGAGGATTGCGCCGCCTGAGAAGTCACCGGCGGTAACGTAGACGTGCCCTTTGCCTGCGTTCTCGGCGCGCTCGATGCCCTTTGCCACGGTGCGTACCGGTAGCTCCGGGGTCCCTGGGTTACCGTCCGCACCGGTCACGGAGACGAAGATCGCATTGTCCGGCTCTCCATCGATGCCATCGCAGTTCTGGTCCACGCCGTCAGGTGGGTCCTCTTCGCTGATAAAGGGACACTCGCAGCCGTTCTCCTCGGCCCCGTCCGTGTCAACCCAGCCCTCGTCGCAGACCATGCCACAGGCCGGCCCTGCGGCATCGGTGAGGCAGGCACCGGACGCCTGGGGGAAGACAAGGACCGTACAGTCGTTGTCGCAGAAGCCGCAGTGCAGATCGCCGGTATAGAGCCCGGTTGTGGGATCCCGGAAGCCGTCGTCCACGTCACCGTCGCAGTCGTTGTCCTCATAATCGCATGTCTCGGGCATGGGCTCAGCGGCGGTGCAGGTCCAGCCGCCGAGCCCCTCGCAAACGTTGACCCCGACACAGGTGCCCAGGCCGGGCACGGTGTTCACGCAGGGCTCGTCCTCGGGGAGGCCCTCGTCGATGAGCTCGTTGCAGTTCTCGTCGATGCCGTTGCACTCCTCGGCCAGGGGCGTCGGCGCGTCGCAGGGACCCCAGCCCTCCTCTGTGCAGATCTCCTGACCCATGCACGCGCCGTGCTCGTTGAGCACCTGGCAGCCGCGCAGCTGCCCCAGGGTCTCCAGCGTGCACTCACAGGACGCCGACGTGGGTTCGCAGATACCGTCCCCCTCGCCGCCGTCGGCTATGCACAGGTAGCCGTCCGGACACTCGGGCGGGCAGGGCGGGAAGCAGTACTTCACCGCATCGAGGGTCGTACAGATCCCGCCCGCGCACTCGTCGTCGGTCTCACAGGGGACGCAGGCCAGCCCCCCCGCTGGGACGCAGGTCTTGCCGTCGGGGGATATGTAGCCAGGCTCACAATCGCTCACGAAGCACTCGGGTGGAGTCACGGACAGGCTGCAGAACGCCTCCCCGTGCTCGACGTCGCAGCTCACATCGCAGTCTCCACAATGCTTGGCGCTGAAGTACCATTCGCCGAGCTTGAAGTCTTCGTCCACGTCCCCATCACAGTCGTTGTCCTCGTGATCGCAGACCTCGATCTCGGAGAAACTCGCGTCACAGATCCAGCCCTGGCCGGGTTCGCATGTCGCCTCGCCGGAGCAGGCACCCATCTTGGCGACTGTCGCGCACGGGAGGACCGCCCCCGCGTCTGCCGCAGCGCACGAACATACCCCGTCCGGCGGGGCGCAGAAGGCGCCCTCATCCAGTTGACGACACTGCAGCCCGTCTGGACATTGTCCGGCAACGCAGGCGGACAGGCAGAGGAGCGCGTCGTCCACCGCTACACAATCGCCCTCACAGGCAGCGCCGACTGCGCAGGGCAGACAGAGACCACCCGGAGATACAAATGCATCCGCGTCGCCTTCTCCGCCGACGCTCTCCCCCTCGACATCGAGCTGTCCGCTCAGGTCGAGGATGTAGGTTCCCGGGGGGGAGGACGGACACGCCAGGAGCAACAATCCTGCGGACAAGAGGACGAGGAGCAGAGGCAGGAGGCGCCGGGGTGCGCACATGGTTCATCCCTCCATACTGGGATCAATTAGCTTGGATAGTGTACAGAGTTCTACTTTGGATCCCAACCACCCCCGCGCACGTGTGGAAATCCCCCCCGATGAGCTGTATTGTGGTGGCGATTTTGTGGCAGCTTCACGACCACCTGACGGGCGAGGGAATCAATGGACATCAAGGACCTGAGGAAACGCCTGGAGAGAGACCGGCGACCATGCTGGGAGATCATGGACGACGAGGCCAAGGTGGCGGCCGGTGAATACTCCACCCGATACCGGACGTTCCTGGATCGGGCGAAGACCGAGCGCGAGGGCGTCGAGGCGGTGATGGACATCGCCAAAGAGGCCGGCTTCGTCCCCCTGGTCGGGGCGGACCCGCGCAAGAAGGCAGACCGCTACCTGTGGACCTGGCGGGGCAAGATGGTAGCCCTGCTCAGGGTCGGGAAGAACCCCGCTATCGAGGGGCTCCAGATGGTCGCAGCGCATCTGGACAGCCCCCGCCTGGATCTCAAGCCCACGCCCCTCTACCAGGCCCAGGACATGGCCTGGCTCAAGACCCATTACTACGGCGGCATCAAGAAGTACCAGTGGGTCACCACCCCCCTTGCCCTTCATGGCGTGGTGATCCGGGCCGACGGTACCCAGGCGCGCTTCTCCATCGGTGAAGAGTCCGGTGATCCCGTGTTCACCGTGACCGACCTCCTTCCCCATCTGTCCCACAAGGTGCAGGGGGAGAAACGCCTGGCTCAGGCGATCCCGGGGGAGAAGCTCAACATCCTCTTCGGCGGTCTCCCCATCGGGACCGACGAAGACGGCGCAGACCGCGTGAAGCTGGCGATTCTCGATCTCATGTCACGGGGCTTCAAGCTCACCGAGGAGGACCTCATCAGCGCGGAGCTGGAGCTGGTCCCCGCCGGTCCGTCCAGGGAGGTGGGCCTGGACCGAGCCTTTGTCGGAGGCTACGGCCAGGACGACCGCGCGGCGGCCTTCGCCGCGGTCGACGCGCTCCTCGCAATGGACGAGCCCGAGCATTGCGCCATGGTGGTCCTCTTCGACAAGGAGGAGATCGGCAGCGACGGTGACACCGGGGCCAAGAGCCGGATCCTCGAGCTCCTGGTGGCGGACGCGCTCCGCGCCGGCGGCGAGATGATCGAGGGAGACACGATCCTCCGAACTCTCTCCAGGAGCCGCGCCATCTCCGCAGACGTCACCGCGGGGATCGATCCGAGCTGGGAGTCTGTACACGACACGAAGAACGACGCACGGATGGGTCACGGCATCTGCCTCACCAAGTACACGGGCTCACGGGGCAAGGCCGGGGCGAGCGACGCCCACGCCGAGTTCGTCGGTCGGGTCCGCCGGACCTGGAACGACGCCGGAGTCCTCTGGCAGGCGGGCGAGCTGGGCAAAGTCGACGTTGGCGGCGGCGGCACCGTCGCCAAGTTCCTCGCAGCCCTCGGGATGGAGGTGGTCGACGCCGGGCCGCCCCTCCTCTCCATGCACAGCCCCTTCGAGGTCGCCCACAAGGCCGACCTCTGGATGACGCGCCTCGCATATGAGGCCTTCCTGAAGGGGTAGGAGCCGACGCGTGAGACCCCCGTCAAGGAACCAACCCTGGTTCTACAAACTGCACTGGCAGGTCGTTGCAGCCATGATCGCGGGGACCGTCCTCGGGCTCTGGGGTGGACCCCGATTGGTGCACTACTACGACTGGATCGGGCTGTGGTTCATCCGCATCCTGAGCGTCGTCGTCGTGCCGTTGGTGGTAAGCGCCATCGTCGTCGGTGTGGCCAGACTCGGGAACCCGGAGTTGATCCGACGCCTCGGCCTGAAGACGCTCCTCTACTACCTCTGCACCGCAGCGCTCGCTATCCTCACGGCCCTCCTCATGGTGAACATCATCCATCCGGGGCGGGGCGTGGACCTGGACAACTTCGTCAGGGGAGGCCCCTGGGGATACAAGACCACGGTGAATGAGATCGTCCTGGAGATCCTCCCCTTCGTCCGCACCAGCGGCGGCAAGCTGGGACTCACCGGGGAGGGGAACTCCACCATCATCGGCGCGATCTTCATCGCGTTCGCGTTCGGCCTGGGCCTGGCCACCCTGAAGGCGAAGCGACGCAACGTCATCATGATCGTCTTCGACGGTCTCTTCGAGATCATCATGAAGGTGGTGGACATCCTGGTGCGCCTGGCGCCCCTTGCGGTGCTCTCCCTCCTGGCCTCCCTCCTGGCCCGCACCGGATCCTGGATCATCATTCCTCTTGCGGGGTACATGGGCACCGTCGCGGCAGGCTTGGGGCTCCACTTCTTCGTCACCATCCCGCTGATCGTGTTCCTCGTGGCACGACGCAACCCCTTCGTGTACTTCCGGCGGGTCCAGGACGCGCCGGCCACTGCCTTCGCCACCGCGTCTTCAAATGCCGCCCTGCCGGTGAGCATGCAGGTGGCCGAGGTCAACGCGGGCATCGACACCCGGATCACCGGCTTTGTCCTCCCAGTGGGGGCCATGCTCAACCTGGACGGCGCCGCGCTCTACGAGGGCGTGGCGGCCCTCTTCATCGCCCAGGCCTACGGCTTCGAGTTCGGCTTCTCCGAGCAGCTCCTCATCATCCTCACCGCGGTGGTGACCTCTATCGGCGCCGCGGGCATCCCCCACGCCAGCCTCGTGATGCTGGCCATCGTCTTCCACGCTGTCGGCCTCCCCCTCGAGGCCATCGGAATCCTCTTCGCCGTGGATCGGATCCTGGACATGTGGCGCACCGCTACCAATGTCTGGAGTGACCTCGGCGCAGCCGCGGTCGTCGCGTCCACCGAGCCCGGAGGGATCGTGGATGCGGGGACGGACGGGGAGTGGACCGGAGAATATGATCTGAAAGATGGGTGACATTGGGCTGAAGAGGACAGCCTGCCGTTGATCCGGATAGGACGTTGAAGTAGTGTGGATTCATGGGAGATTCAATGAACCAAGGCTTGCAGAAGATCGCAGCGGAGTTCGGGCTGGAGATCATCTACGCGTTCGGCAGTCGGGCCAAAGAGGCGTTGCTACAAGCAGAGGGGACGGGGAAGATGCACCCGTCTGGAGGTTCGGATCTGGACATAGGCGTGCTGCCATCCAGGGCGCTCAGTCTGGACGAAAAAGTCGCCATCGCTGATGCGCTGGAGGAACTCTTCGGAGTTCCCCGGGCAGATCTCGTGACATTGGACGATGCCCCGCCCTTTCTCGCGCTCGATGCTGTGTGCGGGGAGCTCCTCTATTCCAAAGACGCGGA
>CAZNWW010000192.1:5636-7224 GCA_964576155.1 uncultured Myxococcales bacterium
CTTCCAACTCTATGTCATGCGGCGAGCGGCGGATCTGCTGCCGTACCAAAGGGAACGAGAACGCTCAATTCTTGGGTTCTAGCTTGGGAGGTCAAAGGCCATGTCTCCAGATCGCATTCGAAGACGGGTCGTCTCGGAGCGGACCAGATGGATTCGAGATATGTTGGAAGGAGTCGGAGAGCTCCCCCTTGAGACCAGCGAAGCGTTCCTGAATGATAAACGGAATGTAGCTGCGGCGGAGTCGTTTCTCCGCCGTGCCTTGGAAGCCCTCCATGATCTTGGCCGACACATCCTGGCGAAGGGGTTCGGGGAATCTGCTACGGAGTACAAGGCCATCGCCGTCGGGCTTACGGCCCATGGAGTTCTCTCCTCGGATCGGGCATCGCTTCTCAAGAAGATGGCGGGGTATAGAAACCGTATGGTCCACTTCTACGCCGAGGTTACCCCTGCAGAGCTGTATGAGATCTGCTCACTGCACCTGGGAGACATCGAACAGATTCTGGATGCCATGCTCTCCTGGTTGGAGGATCATCCTGATCAGCTGGACTAAGTTCTCGTCGCCGTACCCGGTCCGTCCCGACTGCGTTTTCCTGCCTGTCTTCAGAATCCATGCTTCATAGCGAACGCGACCAGCGCAGTGCGAGACCTCAGGCCGAGGCGGCGACGGATATTCTGGACAGGGGAGGAGATCGTCGAGATCTCAATGTCGAGCTTCTCGGCGATCTCTCCGTACTGATCGCCTGTAACCAGGAGTCGCAGGATCGCGGCCTGCCGCTCAGTGAGCCCCATGGGAAGCAGCTCGTCACCCTGCCCGTTCCCCCGGGAGAGCAGCCCCTGCATCTGCGGAAGGAGCCGCGGGCAGACGAACAGCCGCCCGTCCCGGACGGCCTGCAGCGCGACCGGGAGCAGGTCGGAAAGGGCATCCTCCTGGATGTATCCGTGGATGGCCTGGCGGGCCATGGCGGAGATTCGTCCCAGGTTGTCTTGGTTAAAGACACCGATGACCCGGGGCGCATGCTGCGCGCTACGCGCTCGCCCCGCGATCGCCGGCCCGTCGAGACCGGCCCCCGGCTCGCCGGCGCCCAGAACCAGGATCCCGACCTCGGGTCCGGGGAGATAGTCTTTAAACCGCTTTGGCGCGCCAATCCGCTCGACGACCTCGAAACCCTCCGTCCTCCCGACCAGGCTGACGACTCCCTCCACGACGATGCCCTTATGGTGCACCACGGCGACGCCCGTGCTCATGTTCCCCCTCCCCAGTCCCTTCTGCCATCTTTCCGATTTCATCGCTGATCGGGTTCGTGACTGGTTATACTTCGCTCACCTGATTGCACTATATACATGCAGCAAATCGGTTTACTGGTCACATTTCGCTAATCTTTTCTACATTACAGGCTTCAGCAAGGCTTTGATCGTGTGGCGGCGAGGTTGATTGCCGACAGAGACGCTGCGTCCAACGCCTAAACAGCACAGAAACGGACTGCTCAGAACAGTGGTATCACTACTCGGACTTGGCGCATCGGAAGCCAAGGATGAAGCCCTCGCAACAACCCCGTTTTCCGGGTTGGCTTCGTCGATGAGGGCTCAA
>CAZNWW010000193.1:0-7221 GCA_964576155.1 uncultured Myxococcales bacterium
GAGGGTGCCGTCCACGTAGCCCTTGGTGGCGGCGTCGTCGGCCGCGGCCGGGGTGGCCAGGCTCGTGACCTTGTTCCCCTCCATGCTCAGCGCGCCGTCGATGGTCGCTGCGCTGCCGGTGTCCGTGATGATCCCGTCGGCGAGGGCAGCGCCGTCCCATCGGGGGACCGCGTTGGTGTCGAGGGAGCCGACCTTCGGGTCCTCCTCAATGATCGTCGGCGGCGGCTCGAGGCAGGTCACCTCGGCGCCGTCGGAGGTGCACCACATGCCCGCGGCGAGGTCGCCGACCTGAGGATCCCCCTCGGCGAGCAGCCCGACGTCATCGCCGTCCGCGATGTCCCCCGGCACCGCGAAGAGCTTGTCCCAGTGGACGTTGGAGATCTTTGCATCCCCCACGGCGCCGGCCTGGATCATCGCTGTGGAGATCGAGCCGATCTCACCCTCGCTCACGAAGAGCGCGTCCACGGCCGCAGTGTTCAGCGAGAACGAGGTGCCCTGGAGCAGGAGGCCGGGGCCCGCGGTGTAGGTGGTGTCATCGTCGCCGTCCAGGAAACCGGCCGGCAGGTCCGTGAGGTCCTCGAAGGAGCCGCTGGAGGCCACCTCCGACAGGTCCGCCTCGATCGCGTAGCCCTCGTCCGCGATGAAGGCCTCGACCTCCGCCTCGGTGAGGACCATATCGTCTCCGCAAGTCCAGGCACCCTCCCACACGATGATCTGACCCGCCTCGCAGGTGATGCCTGCGAGGAGATCGTCGTCGCCGTCCTGGAGGGATTCGGGGATATCCAGGAGATCTTCGTACACCCCGGACAGGGCCACAGTGGAGAGGTCCGAGAGCTTCACGTAGCCCTCGTCCGCTATGTAGGCCTCGACCTCGGCTTCGGTGAGGACCAGGTCCGCCGCGCAGGCCCAGGAGGTGCCGGCCTCGTCCACGGAGAGGAGCTCCCCGGGCTGGCAGTCGCCCACCGCCAGTGCGTCGGCCAGGGCCGCGTGGCGGGCCTGGATGGCGTAGCCCACCGAGGCCAGGGGCGCGCGGGGCAGCTCGAGGCCGCCGTCCACGATGATCCCGACCCACACATCGTCGTTGGACTCGAAGACCGGCGGCGCCCCGAGATCCTGCTCCGATCCGAGGAGTACGTCAAAGCGCCCCCCGGTCAACTCTACCGCGGGGTGCTCCTCGGTGAAGAGCACCGCGGCCCCGTCACCGGGACCGTCATAGAGGGTGATGTTCAAGCTCACGGGGCCCTCCACGGGCTCGTCCGCGAGGTTGCTGAGCATCCCCTGCACATGAATCTCGTTGGGCCCCCAGTCCGCCCGGAGGCCAGCGGCCCCCGCCAGGGTCAAGACGAGGGCCAGGGTGGTTAGGATGATCGTCCGGATATTCATGGCACGCTCCCTCACTGGATGTGTCCCCAGGTCAGCTTGTACAGGATCCCGTCGGTGACGACTGCGCCGCCCAGGGATCGGCCGATGATGATGTCGGCCTTCAGATCAACCCCGACCGCCCGGATGACGGCCATGGGCCAGTCGAGGCGCAAACCCGTGGCCGGGCAGTCCTCGTCGATGGTGCCGTCGCAGTCGTCGTCGACCGCGTTGCATACCTCCACCGCGCCGTGGTGGATCATCGGATCCAGGGGGGCGCAGTCCTCGAGATCCGGGTCCAGGTCGTCGTCGTCGTCCAGGTCGACGCAGTCGGCTTCGCCGTCGCCGTCGCTGTCCGGGAAGTCCTCGTCCACCTCTAGATCGCAGTCGTTGTCGATGCCGTCGCAGAGCTCGTCCGCACCCGGGTAGGACTGGGGATCCAAGGGCTCGCAGTCCACCTCGTCGGGGAAGCCGTCGCCATCCGCGTCGCCGTCGCACGCGTCGCCCACGCCGTTGCCGTCGGTGTCCGTCTGGTCGGGGTTCGGGACCAGGGGACAGTTGTCATCGGGGTCGAGGATTTCGTCGTTGTCGTCGTCGTCGTCGCAGACATCCCCGAGTCCGTCCTGATCCGCGTCCTGCTGGTTGAGGTTCGGGGTCAGAGGGCAGTTGTCCGCCTCGTCCACCACGCCGTCGCCGTCGTCGTCCATATCGACGCAGTCGGCCTCGCCGTCTCCGTCGGTGTCTTCGAAGCCCTCGTCCACGTCGTCATCACAGTCGTCGTCCCAGCCGTTGCAGGACTCCTCCATGGGGATAGCTGCGTCACAGAGCCAGCCGCCTGCGCCCATGCAGGTCTCGGTGCCTTCGCAGGTCCCGTGCTCGTTCTCCACCGCGCAGGGCTTCGGTGTCAGGTCTTCGTCCGCGGCCCCGTCGCAGTCATCGTCCGTGCCGTTGCAGGTCTCGGCGGCCGGGACGGCGGCGCCGCAGGGGGTCCATCCCGCCGGACCATCACAGGCGGACTCGCCATAGCAGGTTCCGTGTTCGTTCTCCGCCGAGCAGATCTCCGTGGTGCCGTCGAGTTCCCAGGTGCAAACACAGGAGTCCGTGCCCGGCATGCATTGTTCGCCGAGGACTTTGCCCTGGCCGTCGGTGATCTCCTCGCAGTCCCAGTGATCAGGGCAGGCCTGTCCCGTGGAGCAGTCGGTCCCGCAGTAAGCCCCGGTCTCCCCGATGGGGATGCAGAGGTCGCCCTCGTAGAGGCAATCCTGGTTGGTCTCGCAGGCTTTGCAGATGTTGGTCCAGGGGGGCACGCAGAGGAAGACGACGTCCGGTCCCGTCTGGAAGCCCTTGCAGACCCAGTCCTCCGGGCATTCCTCGATGCAGGGGATCGTGCAGACCGACACGCCGTCGTCCACTTCGATGCAGTAGCCGCTCTCGCATTCTCCGTTGTCAGCGCAGGGTTCGCCCCAGTCACCGTAGGGTTCTCCAGCGTCCACCTGGAGATCCGCGGTGGGGATTTCCGGGCCGACATCGTCGGACACGAGCTCCGCGTCCTCCGAAGAGTCCTCGCCGAGGATCGTGTCCATGGGGGCTACCTCCTCGACCAGGTCGATGGGCTCGGTCCCCGACGTGGTCCCGCCCCCGCAAGCGGCGAGGGGCGCCAGCGCCAGGAGGGCGAGGAGCCGCCAGAGGATCGCTCGTCGTTGTCGCATCGGCACCACCTCTTCGATGGTTCTCGTTCCCGCTGATTCGGACCTCGGCGATCCCAGGCTAGGGCTTCACTCGCGCGCCTGTCAATGCAGTGGCGCCGCAGGGGGCTGTGGTCGGGCGGAGCGTCCAGACTTCGGTGCGGGGCGGGAGCGAGTCCCGGTCCAGATCGACGGCGCCGGCGTTCAAGCGGCGCATGGGGTACCGGACGTCCCTGAGGAAGTCCTCCAGAGATCCTATGGTCAGGTCTGCGTGGGGGGTCTTGTAGTGCATGGGGATTGCGACCCGGGGCGTGAGCTGTGCGATGAGAGCCAGGGCCTCTTCGGGGCCTGCAGTGAAGTAACCTCCCACCGGGACGAAGAGTATGTCCACTGGACGAAGCACAGCCGCCGCCGCCTCGTCCAACGGGCCGGCGAGGTCACCCGGGTGGACCACGGTAAGATCCTCCAGCACCAGCCGACCGACCCGGGTAGTGGCCTCCATTGTGCCCGCGGCGTCGCCGTGGGGGGCAGTGATCGTCCGGAGCTCGAGGCCCTGCGCAATGCCGGGTCCGGTCAGAACGTCGGGGGTCCCGAACGACGGGACGACGTAGTCGTGGTCTGCGTGTTCGTGGGACACCACGACCACGTCCCAGGTACCGGGGATGGGGGTGTAGCGCATGCGCCCCCCGAAGCCCATCGGTTCGTATGGATCCATGAGGATCCGGAGTCCCGCCCCTTCGAGGCCGAAGCAGGCGTGCGCGAAGTAGGTGATCCTCATGGCGGGTCTCCGGGCATTGGTTCTGGCCAGGACGGGTGCCCTGCGAGGAACCGGTCCAGGTCCGATGGTGTGTTCAGGTTGCAGTGGATCAATGGAGAGTCCATGGGGACCTCGGCCCCGGGGGCGCCGGCGAGGAGGTCCCTGAGGGTAGCGTCGGGGCCCGCGTCCAGGACCGTAATCCGTCCTGCACCGGTGAGGAGCACCGGGTGTCCCCGGCGGCCGCCCCGGGTCGGCGCGACCCAAGCCAGCCCGGTCGCCGCGGCCCGGAGCAGAAGCTCCGGCGCCTCGGTTGGCACAGGGCAGTCCACCGGCACGATCAGGACAGGGGCGTCGTCGTCCAGGGCCTCGAGGCCGAGGCGGATGGACTTGAACGGTCCCTCCTCGACCCGCGGATTCGGCACGTACATCCCCTGTCCCTGTGGGAGGGGCGTCCCGCCCCGATTCGGCCCGAGACGGGCCTCCCACAAGGACTCAGCGACGACCACCACGATCTGCCCTGCGGCCCCCAGCGCCCGAATCTGAAGCTCCAACAGCGTCGCACCGCCCATGTCCAGCAAGGCCTTCGGCCCGCCCATGCGGCGGCCGCGGCCCGCGGCCAGGATCACGGCATTCCAGCTCACAGGATCACCTCGCCTTCCGGCTCGATGAACCGGATATGCAAGTGATGCTTGTGGCCCTTGTAATGCCTGATCACGCCCTCGGACTCCCAACCGCGGCGGGGATACTGGAACCACTCCGTCAGGGTCTCCTCCGAGGCGCCCTGGCGTCGGGCTTCCTCATAGAGGGGCCGCTGGAGCGACCAGTCCACGAGGATCCGCTCGATCCGGCCCGTCTGAATGAGGCGGTGGATCAACCACCAGGTCCGCTCCGCGTCCAGCTCGTCGGGCTTCACGTTGGTGAAGCGGATCTTCCAGGGCTCGCCGTGGCGGAAGAGGCCGATGTCCGCGTCGTACCCCTCCCGGTGACTCTTGTGAGGCGGGAAGGAGCCGCCGCCCTTCTTCGAGAGATCCCCGATCACCATGATCGACCCCGGGAAGGTCTCGGCCAGGGCTGCGCCGAGGGCCTCGAGGGTGCGCACGGCCACCGGACGCCCCCAGGCCCACTCGGGGTGCTTGACCTTGATCCCGGGGCTGTCCGCGAGCTGTACGCCTCCGTCCAGGTAGCCTCCGGGCCAGCGACTTCTCTTCACGTAGACCCGGACCCGCTCCCCCTCCATGACGTTGCGTTTGCCCTTCCGCCACTTGTTGAGCATGCGGAGCTGGTGCTCGGGGAGCTCGAATCGCCGCGAGAGCCAGCGCACCGAGACTCGTTGACGGGCCCGCCAGTTCATGCGGAACCGCTCCTCCTCCCGGTGGGTGGAGAGGACCCGCAGGCGGGTCCCCCAGGAGGGGGCGTCCTTCACCGTGGGGTTCCATCCCCGGAGCGCGTCGGGTGGCACCTGGAAGCGGGCCGCGATGTTCGCGATCTCCTCCCCCGGGAGGACGGTGACGACGCTCCAGGCCGGGGCGGCGAGCGGCGCATCGACCGTGGGTGGGGCCTGGCCGACGAGAGAGACAACGAGGATCAGCAGAGGAAGTTCCAATCGGTCTCCTTTACACCCGGGGGTGGACGGTCTATTTTTGTGCGGGATCCGGAACCCTGTCAAATCCCCGGGAGGACCCATGCGACCGGACCCCTTCGATCTGTTCATTCGATATCACCTCGGTCTCGACGGCGAATTGCGCTCGCGGTTCTACAACCTCGGCGCTCTTTGCAGGGAGTTCAATGCCTCGCCGGAGGAGATGACCGCCTGGCTCGAGAAGGCAGGGCTCTCCGCGGACATCTCCGGCCACGTGGACTTCCGCCTGGCGAAGGCCCACGGTGAGGCCCTGGACCTGGCCCTCTCCGGTGCCCGGGAAGAGCTCGCCGCCTACGTGCGCAAGGCCTGGGACAGCTATCGCGCTGCCCTCTCGACCTACGACCCGACCACCTTCCGCGACGGCATCGACTGGGACGACGTCTGGGGAGACAAAGAGGGATGATGCCGGCTCGGCGACTTGGCGTTTCATGACCCCCCGGCGCAGGACCCGCCCCGCGCCGCGGCCCGCCCCCCCCCTCCTCCATGTCGAGGGTCTCTCCGTACGCTTCACCACCCGAGGCCGTGAGGGCGTGGTGGTCCGAGACCTCCATCTCGATGTGGATCGTGGGGAGACCCTGACCCTCGTGGGGGAATCAGGATCGGGCAAGAGCGTAAGCGTCCGGGCCCTGGCAGGCCTTCTCTCGCCGGAGGTCGCCGAGATCACCGGTCGAGCTCTATGGGAAAACCGGGACCTGCTCTCCATGCCCGCGACTCGGCGCCGTGAGGTCCTGGGCGCCGGAATCGGCATGGTCTTTCAGGAGCCGGCGATGGCTCTCAGCCCGACCCAGACCATCGGCCGCATGCTCACCGAGGTCCTGGCCGTGCGGGGCGGTCACCACGGAGACGACGCGAAGGCGCGGGCCCTGCAGGCCATGGCCGATGCCGGGATCCCGGATCCGGCCGTGGTAGCGTCCAGCTACTGCTGGCAGCTCTCCGGCGGGCTGGCCCAGCGAGCCGCCATCGCGGCAGCCATGATCCTGGAGCCGGATCTTCTCATCGCGGACGAGCCCACCACTGCTCTGGACGTGACCACCCAGGCAGCGCTGGTGCGCTCCCTGGTGGAGCTCACCCGGCGTCGGTCCATGGCCCTGCTGTTCATTACCCACGACCTCTCCCTGGCCCGCCTCCTGCCCGGACGTACCCTCGTGCTCTACGCGGGGCGCAGCGTGGAGGAGGGGCCGGTGGATGCAGTACTGGATCGGCCCCGGCACCCGTACACTGAGGCCCTGATGGCTTGTGTCCCAGGCCGGGCCGTGGATCGGGGTGAGCCCCTGCGGCCCCTGCCGGGGCGTCTGCCCTTGCCCGGGGAGGAGCTGCCCGGCTGTCCCTTCGCGCCGAGATGTCCCCGGGCAGGGCCTGCGTGTCGACGGATGCCCGAGCTGGCGCACGTGGACGGACGCGTGGTCGCCTGCCACCACGCCAGGGAGGACGGCGCGTGACCCGGCCGCGCCCGATCCTCGCCCTCGCCCTCTCCCGGGTCCGGGTCCGGTACAGGATCCGCCGCGGGCTGGGCTGGCAGACCCACGAGGCGGTGCGTGGGGTCAACCTGGAGGTGGCGCCGGGGGAGTGTTTCGGTCTGGTAGGGGAGAGCGGCTGCGGGAAGAGCACCCTGGCGAAGGCCATCGCAGGCCTCGTCCCGGTCCACGAGGGCCGGATCAAGGTGGACGGCGTGCCTGGCGACCCCCCCCGGGCCCGTCTTGCCGCCCTGCGTCGTCGGGTACAGATGGTTTTTCAAGACGCGGCAGGCGCGCTGAACCCACGCCTCACCCTGGGCTTCCAGC
>CAZNWW010000194.1:0-7176 GCA_964576155.1 uncultured Myxococcales bacterium
GATGATCCCGAGGCCGGTCATCATCACCGAGAAGTTCATGCCGGTGATGATGAGACCCCAGAGCACGCCGATCATCGACAGGAGCACCGAGAAGAGGATGATGAACGCCTGACCGATGCTGTTGAACTGGGTCAAGAGCACCATCGCGATGAGGAACAACCCCACCAGGAGGGCCTGCATAAGGAACCCCTGTGCGTCCTCCATCTCCTTGTTCTCACCGGTGTAGGCGAGGGCGGCCCCCCGTGGGTTGAAGTCTTTCAGGCGCTCCTTGACGTCCTTCAGGATCTCAGCGCCGCTGCGTCCCTCCGCGTCCCCGCTTACGGTGATGACCCGCTTGCGCTCCTTATGCGCGATGGTGGTGGGGCCCACGTCGCCTTCGAGCCACGCAACGTTTCGCAGGGGCACCTTGCGACCCTCCTTGCCGGCGACCACCAGGTCCAGGACATCCTCCCGGTCCTTACGGAACTTCTCCTGGAGGCGGACCGTGACGTCGAATTCATCCTCCCCGAGGCGGTAGGTTGTGGCCTTCTGGCCGTAGATGGCGGTGCGCACGGTCCCTGCGACCACCTGCATCCCGTGGAGGAGCAAGGTGCTCGACAGGATCGGGTCGATGCGGAGGCCCAGCTCCGGCCGTCCCTCGGAGTAATCGTCCTGGAGATCCGTGAGCCCCTCGATGTCCTTGATCTTGTCCATGACCTGATCCGCGACCTGGCTGAGGACCGCGTAGTCGCGGCCGGAGATCTCGATGTTGACGGGCTTGCCCGTGGGCGGTCCCATCTTCTCCTTCTCGATGCGGATCTCCGCACCGGGGATGGTCTCCAGATGCTTGCGCAGGGACTCGATGGTCTTGAAGGGGTTCTCGGTCCACTCCTCGCGGTCCTGGAAGTCGATGGAGATCTTCGCGGAGTTCGAGGTGGAGCTGCCCGGGAACATCCTGAAGCCGCCGGACACGCCCACTTCGGCGATGTAGTGCTTGATGTTGTCCTGGTCCTTGAGGAAGGCCTCGACCTTGCGCGTGATCACGTCGGTGGTCGGCAGGTCGGCCCCCTCGGGCGCGCTCACGGCGACAGAACCACGCTCCGGGGTGGTGGACGGGAAGAACTCCACCTTCGGGTCGGTCGCCTTGAAGATGAGGACGGACCCGACGAGGATGCCCACCATGACCAGCATGACGAAGAAGCTCCAGCGGATCGAGAAGCGGAGTGTGTGCCGGTAGCCCCGCATGAACAAGCCTTCACGCTTGGGCGCCGGTTCCGCGGCGGCTTCGTCCTCGCCGCCCTTGCCGCCCTTCTTGCGGAGTCTCTTGGACAGGCGCTCCTTGCTGGTCATGAACACGCTGGCGATCACCGGGTTGATGATGAGCGCCACGAAGAGGGACGACGCGAGGGTGATAATCAGCGTCAGGGGCAGGTAGCCCATGAACTCGCCCATGATCCCGGGCCAGGAGAGCAGCGGAAAGAACACCGAGAGGGTTGTGAGGGTGGACGTGATCACCGGCCAACCCACCTCCTGGGTGCCCTCTCGGGCCGCGACCATGATGTCCTTGCCTTCGGAGGCGTGTCGGAAGATGTTCTCCACCACGACGATGGCGTTGTCCACCAGCATCCCCAGGGCCAGCACCAGGGAGAAGAGGACCACGAAGTTCAAGGTCACCCCAAGCGCGGAGAGGATGACGAAGGAGACCATCATCGAGAGAGGGATGGCGATAGCTACGAAGAGCGCGTTGCGCCCGCCCACGAAGAGGAACAGCACCAGCATCACCAGGATCAGCGCGGTGACGATGTTGTTCTCCAGCTCGTGGACCATGTCCTCTATGAACTTGGAGGCGTCGTTCAAGTAGGTGACCTTCGTGCCCGCAGGAAAGATCTCCTTGCGCTCCTCCACCAACTTCTTGATCTTCTCGACCACGTTGATGATGTTTGCGCCTGGCTTTTTCTTCACCGACAGGGACACGGCGTCCATCCCCCGGTAGCGGGCGAAGGTCAGATCCTCCTTGAGGCCGTCCACCACCTCGGCCACGTCTCGAACCAGCACCGGGTGTCCGAACTTGGTCTCGATGACCATGCCCTTGATGACCTCGGGGTCATCGATCTCCTGGGCGATTCGGATCGTGTACTGGAGCTTCCCCTCCTTCACATCGCCGCCGGGGATGTTCACGTTCTCCGCCTGGAGGGCCATCACCACCTGGTTCAGGGACAGGTCGTGGACGTTCAGGAGGTGGGGGTTGACCTCCACCCGGATCTCACGCTCCATCCCCCCGCTGAGGTCCACCTCGAGGACGTCGGGCAGGGCCTCCATCTCGGCCTGGAGGTCCTCGGCGATAGCGGTGTAGCGCACCGGCCCTGCTGGTCCGGACAGCGAGATCTGCAGGATCGGCCAGTCGGAGCTGGAGATCTGCTTGACCACGGGCTCCTCGATGTCCGAGGGGAGCTTGGCCCGGGATCGGTTCACCCGGTCCTGCACCTGCTGCGTGGCCCAGACCGTGTCCACGTCGGGCATGAACTTGATCACCACCTGGGAGAGCCCCTCCATGGACGACGAGGTCATCTCCTCCACGTCGTCGAGATCCTCCAGCTCGGTCTCCAGGTGGTTGGTCACCAGGCTCTCGATGTCCTCGGGGCCGACCCCCGGATAAGGCACAGCGACGATGACATAGGGCATCTTGATGTCCGGGGCGGCCTCCCGGGGAAGGGACAGGTAGGAGACCATCCCGATCACGATGATCAGGAAGATCAGGACGAAGACGGTCGTCCGGTGCCTGAGCGCGAAATCAGTGGGACGCATCTCAGGTCTCCTACTGCTGGTGCTCGTAGATCTTGTCTCCGACCTTCAGCACCGAGGCCCGCTCGCCCCGCACCACCACCTCATCGCCGTCGTTGGCCAGCCTGGTGCCCACGACGACGACGCGCTCCCCCTCCTCGAGGCCGGCGCCGACCGCTGCGATCCCCTCCTGAACCCCGATAATGCTGACGTTCTTCTGGCGGACCACGCCGTCCTTCTCCACGAGGACGGTCTTGCCGCCCTGGGTGTCGAGGATGGCGTCACGGGGGATGAGGATCCCCGCGTGGCGGGTGAGCTCCGGTTCGATCTCGCAGATCATGCCCATGCGCAATCCCCGGTCGGTGTTGTCCAGCTCGACCTTGACGGGGAAAGTCGCGTTTTCGGGGTTGGCTCGGGCGCTGATGAGCACCACGGTGCCCTTCCTGCGCGAAACGCGGTCACCGTGACAGGTCGTCTCCATGGCCATCCCCTCCGAGAAGTGCGCCACGTCCTTGCCGGCCACATCGAACACCAGGCGGGGGCGGTCCAGGATCAACAGCTCGAAGGCCGGGACCCCCGGGCCGACCATCTCTCCCTCATCGATGTTGCGCATCTGCAGGAGGGCCTCCTGGCCGGACTCCAGGGGCGCGGTCACCGTCGTCTTGCTGCGATGGAGCTTTGCGTTCTCCAGGGCCAGCTCCGCCTGCGCCAACTGGATGATGGTCGCCTCGAGCTCCTTCTCGCGGATCGCCAGGGATTCCAGGGACGCCCGGGCCCCCTCGAACGCGGCCTCCGCCTGGCGAAGCGCGGCCCGGGCCGTGTCTTTGGTTTCGTCCCGGGCGCCTTTCCGTACGAGGCGGTAGCCCTGGAGGGCCTGGTTGTACCCCGCGGTCGCGGACTTGAAGGCTGCCTCGGTGGTGTCCAGCTGCTGCTGGGTGCCCGCGCCCGCGGCCACCAGCGACTTGACACGGTCCAGCTGGGTCTTCGCGTTGTCCATCCCCGCCTCGGCCCCTTCGACGACGGCCTTGAGCTGCCGCTTCTCCTCGGTGCGGGCCCCTGCCTCCACCAGGGCGAGTTGTGCCTGAGCCATGTGTACCGCGGCTTCGGCCTGCTTGAGGCCTGCATCGATCTGGGCCTCCTCGAGCGCGATGGTGTGCTCCACCTGTTCGATCCGGGTCAGGGCGGCTGACAGGTTCTGGGCGGCCTGCTCCTCGGCGAGCCGGAAGGGCTCCTCGTCAATACGGAGCAGCAGGTCGCCGGGGAGCACTGAGTCCCCCTCTTCCAAGGGCACCGTAAACGCGACACCGCCGATCTCGGCGCTCACCAGGATTGACCGGCGGGCCTCGAGTCTGCCGTAGTAGCTCCCGACCTCGCGGACGATGCCCCGTCGTGCGATCATGATCTCGATGGAAGTCCGCCCGTCCAACTCGGCGGGCGCGACCTCGGCCTGGCTTCCCTGGCACCCGGCCGCCACGACACACAACATCGCCATCGGCATCAACTTGCTCATCGGCACCCGCATTACGACAGCTCCTTAACGCTCCGGAACGTCTTCCACCGATTGTATACCCGGAAGGGCAAAAAAGTTACTGGAACAAGGGACGACTTCTATGGTGTCCCGGAGGGCGGCTCCCAGTCGCCGAGGACGTCCCCCAGGTGGGAGCGCAGGATGTTGAGGATCGCCACCTCCCGGCTCGAGAGCTGGGCCCGCACGGCCGGATCTCGATGCATGCTCTCGGTGAGGGTCTCGGCCAGGTGTTGGGCCTCCTTCCGCGCGCCGTCCGCGGTGAGGGAGCGGATCAGGATCAACAGGGCCCGCGGGTCACGGGGATACCGCAGTGAGCTCTCCGACAGGACCGTCTGGCATTCCCTGTGGAGGCCCAGGTCGAAGTAGAGGCGAGCCAGGCGGTGCCAGGCCCGCTGCTGTGCGTCGGGAGGTCCCCTGGAGAGGATACGGCGCTGCTCGAGCTCCAGGCGCTGCGCCCAGGGCTCCTGCAGCATGCGCAGCCCATGGAAGCGACGGATCCTGCGCTCCATTTCGAAGGACCGGGTGTCTCTGTGGCTGGTGCCCTCCAGATCGAGGCCGCGCTCTGCGTACCAGGCCCAGATCCGTTGGAAGACGGGCTCGTTGATGGGGGTGTTGCGGAGGTAGACCCAGGCGATCTCGTCCCGGTACACCAGGATCCAGAAGAAGCGATAGTAGTCGAACCAGGGGAAGGGCATCGGGTGGACCACCACCTCGAAGTGGGATCTCTTCCAGGCTGCGTCAATGGCGCGGCGCCGGATCCCCGGGTTCTGGATGGTGGTGAGCAGGTGGGTCTCCAACTCGCTGAAGTTTCCTCGCCCGTCCGTGTAGACCCGCAGGTCGGGCCAGAGGCGGTAGAGTAGGTACCCGCCCCAGGGCGCGTGGTTGAGGACGCCCCCTTCCGCGCCCACGTCCTCCAGGAAGTCTGCGGCCCCCTCGGGGAACTCGCCGGGCTCCAGGTCCATGGCGATGGTGCGCACCATTCTCGGCGCGCCGCCGTGGAGGTGGTTGACCAGATAGTCGATGTTCATCAGCCCCAGGGCCAGGGCAGCGACGACCACCGCAATGTTCCTGGGAGACGCGAGGCGTCGGCCGTCGCGCCGGGGCGCGGTGGCCCAGATGGTGGCGACCAGTGTTGCGATGAGGCCGCCCAGCCAGACGAAGCGTACGTGCTCCAGGCCGAGGATCCCCAGGGGCATGGCCAGGCCGATGAGTCGCCAGTGGAACTCGCGCAGGTGCCAGCCGTTTCGCACGACCCGCCGGGTGCTCGTGCCCACGAGGACCAGCAGCCAGAGCAACGGGCCGAGCGCGGCGAAGCGTTCGTGCCACGTGGAGGCTGCCTCGAAGAGGAAGCGGAAGGTGTTCATCCACTCGGGGATGAAGGCCGCTGACGGCCCGAGCATGAAGAAGGCCTGGTAGACGCCGCGGGCGAATCCGGGCATGGCCATTGCAACGAGCAAGGGCACGACGCTGAACCCGGCCTCCCGGAGCAGCTCCCGCCATGGCACCGGAGGTGCGTGCTCTGCGTGCACCTCCCCGGCGTTCTTTGCGGCCGCGGTGAGGTCTTCGAGCAGCAGCCCGAATCCGCGGCCGGCCATGAGGAGGAAGAGCAGGAGTACCCCCCCCCCGTGCAGGTTCGCCCAGGGGATGACGAGGGCCAGGAGGTAGAGCAGATGGCGGACCTTCCACCGTCGCTCCAGAAGGATCGGGAGCGCCAGGACCGTGAAGAACAGGTTGAACGCGTCGGGTCGGCACCGGATCCGGTCGGCGAAGCCCACCAGGACGGGCACTAGGCCCAGGAGCACAGCGAGACCGCTGCCGGTGCGGCGCCACAGGAACAGGGCCAGGAGCGCAAGGGCCGCCCAGGTGACCACTGCGTGGACGGCTCGAACCAGGGTGAGGCCTCCCGCTTGATCCAGCCCGTAGACGAGGATCTCGTAGCCCCACTGGAAGGTGTGCCATGGTCGCTCGGCATCGACCGCGGAGAAGATGTCCGCGGAGGGCAAAGCCCGGTGCTCTACGATCCATTGACCCGCCTTGATGTGCCAGAAGATGTCCACGTCCCAGATGGGCCGGAAGAAGCAGAACGCGTAGACGGCCCCGATCACGGCCACGGCCGCGAGGATCAGGAGCTTCTGTCGTCGGTCCACCGGGCCTCCCCGTGATGGAGGGTGTTGCGGCTGGGGGCGTTCAACGGCCGATCTTCGCACAGCACGCCGGATCTCGCAAACCGTAGCCAGAGCCTGTCGACCGTGTGTGGGCAAGGTGATACAGTTGTTCCTCCTCTGGGGGGGGGGGGAGATCATGCGTGCAATCTTCAGCCTCACGCTTCTTTTGGCCCTGTCTACGCCGCCCTCCGTCGCGGGAGCACAGGAGGGAGAGGTGTCCTTGGAAGAAGTGACGAAACGGCTCCTGGAGGAGGGGATGCAGAGCGGGCAGGCAATGACCTTGCTCGCTGAGCTCTGCGAGGCGGCCCCGCACCGGCTGGCCGGGTCAGCGGGGGGGCGGATGGCGGAGCGGTTGGGTCGTGCCTGGATGGAGCGGTTCGGATTCCAGGAGATCCGAGAAGAGGCTTTCGAGACGCGCCGTTGGGAGCGTGGTCCCGTGGAGCGGGCGTCCATGGACGTCCCCGGCGCTGAGTCCATGCCCCTCTCGGTCTGCGCGCTCGGCGGCAGCGTCGGTACCCCGGATGGTGGCATTACAGCGCAGGTGCTGGAGCTGCGGGACCTGAAGGAGGTGGCGGCGCGGGCCGATGAGGTGAAGGGGCGGGTCGTCTTCTTCAACCGGCCCATGGACCCGACCTCGGTTTCGACCTTCCGTGCCTATGGGGGCGCTGTGGACCAGCGGGTCCACGGCGCGTCGATGGCGGCGAAGCACGGCGCAGTTGGGGT
>CAZNWW010000195.1:0-7158 GCA_964576155.1 uncultured Myxococcales bacterium
TGCGTCTACCCAGGTCTCCCTGGGGTTCACCCGGGACGGCGGGATCCAGGCGGAGACGCTCACCAAAGTGGGTCGTGCGATGCACCTCACCACTAAAGTAGGTCAGGAGGCGGACTTGCAGGAATACACGGCCGGTTTCCGCTTTATGCTCACGGACCGGCTCTTCCTGGAGGGTCGGATGAAAATGAAGCAGGACTCGGGCAAATCCGACCAGAACTACGAGGGGCGGTTCCTGTACCGCATCCCACTGGAGTAGACGGGAGGAGATGAAAACGGTTCGAACCATCAAGGGTGTCTGGCTGGTCACAGGGGCTGTGATCCTGATAACGTGGCTCGCCCCAGCCCCGCGCGCTGCCGCAGATCCCTGCACCTCATGCTACGGCCTCCCGGTGGGCTCGGCTCGCTTCGAGGGGGTTGACAAGGAAAGCGGCTTCTCCAGCAAGATCCCGGTGCGGCTCCTGGCCCTCACGGACCTCGAGTTGCCGGGAACCGTCTTCACCCCCGAGGTGCGGAAGCGGTCCGAGGAGCGGTTGGCGAAGAGCGGCTTTTTCCTGGAGACATTCTTCCATTGCGAGGTTCGGGAGGGCGCAGCCCACGTCATCATCACCGCCATCCCCAACTCCTGGGTGGAGAAGGTCGAGGTGAGCGGGACCGAGTACTTCTACGCGTCGGAGCTCGAGAAGCGGCTCTTCATCCGACCCGGCCAGGTGCTGAACCCCGCGGTGGAGGAGGACCGGGCGCGGCTCCGGCGGCAGGTCGAGGTCCTCCTGAGTTACATGCGTAAGCAGGGCTTCGACAAGGCCACCGTGGAGCCCATCCTTACCCCTCGGCCGCCTAAGCACCTCCGCATCAGGTTCAAGGTGGAGGAGGGGGAGGTCTCCAAGATATCGAGGGTGCGGGTGCGCCTCACCCAGCCCGACCGCGTGGACGGGGAGCCGGAGCATTCCTGTCCCCGCCTGAGCCGTCGGCTTCTGCGGCGCGTGGCAAAGATCCGGTCCGGGAAGCCCTACACCAGGGCCCTGGCGCGCAAGGCCCGTACGGAGCTGCAGGAGTGGCTGCAGATGTATGGCTTCGTCGCACCCCGGGTGTCCGTGGACTATGACCCCGAGCGGAAGACGCTCACCGCAGAGGTCAAGGTGGAGCAATGCTACTCGATTGTCTTCCTCGAGCGCCTCTCCGACGACCCGGACGCCGGGGCTCCGTCCTTCCGCAAGGTGGACGATCAGGAGCTCTACCAGGCGCTGCCTTTCCATGAGTCCGGCACCTTCGATCGCACCGAGGCCGAGCTGGGCATCGACGAAGTGCGGGTGCATTACCAGACCCGGGGCTATCTCTTCGCCAGGGTGGATATGCAGTTCGCTGATTACCGTGTCGGCCAGGAGGACTGGCCATATCCCATGGTGGGCGCGGTGCGGTACATGATCACCCTCGGTGAGCCGGCGGAGATCCGCAAGATCTCCATCGAAGGGGCGACGCAGGTCCCCGAAAGGGACCTCCTCCGCGTCATGGAGACCGTGCCCTACGACTTCTTCGGGGAGGGCGGATACCTCCAGGTGGAGCAGCTCATGGGCGACCTGGGTCGGCTCCGCGATCACTACCGGAACAGAGGCTTCCCCCATATGACCTACCCCGATGCGTCGGGGGATCCTGAGCTGCGGGTGGCGATCCGCCGGGAGGGTGACACCACCATCTATCGGTACACCCTGGCGGATCGGGCCTTCGAGGTGGTCAAGCATCATTGGGAGAGTCCGATCTTCATCCGGATTCGGGTGAACGAAGGGGAGCCTTCCGAGGTGGGTGCGCTCGTCGTGGAGGGGGTCGAGACCCTGCGCCTGGATCGGATCCAGCGGCGCTGGGCCCTGAAGGGCGGGGGCCCGTATTCGGGGCTCTGGGTGAAGCAGGCCGTGGCTGACCTGAAGAAGCGATACCTCGCAGAGGGTCACCACAAGGTGCTCATCGAGGTGTCCTGCGCAGGGCGGGAGCCCTCGGTGGAGACGGGAGACTGCGATCCGGACAAGGTCACCAGCCGGGAGGTGGACGTGACCATCCGGGTTCGGGAAAACGACCGCTCGATCATGGGAGAGATCCTCTGGCACGGCCTGCGGCGGTCCAATTCCTCGGTGATCCGGCGGGACTTCCCCAAGTCCGGCCAACCCTTCGACAAAGACAAGATCGACGAGGCGGTGCGGCGGATCCGCAACCTGGGGACCTTCGCGTCGGTGCGCACGGAGTACATCGGCCTCGACGAGGATCCGCCTCGGGACCGGGTGGCCGTGGTGATCTACGTCGAGGAGGCGGTGAACAAGTTCCTGGAGCTCTCTGCGGGGTTCCAGACCATGCCCCCCCGGGGGAAACAGGAACAGGACCCGATGCTCAGCGTCGTCAACAGCCTGATCTCCGCGTCGGTGCAGGCCACCGGGTCGGTCCTGACCGGGGGCGCCCGTACCGGGGCCGGTCGCAGCGAGGGCCCCATGATCCGGCTGCCCGACCTGCTGATCATGACGGAGCTGAGTTACACGGATCGGAACTTTGTCGGACGGGCCAAAGAACTGACGATCCCGATCAAGTACGGGTTCTCCACCACGAGCATCCTGCGGTACGCTTCGTTCCTGCCCACCTATCGGGATCGCCGGCTGTTCGGATCGGATCTCATGCTTCGCTTCACACCCCTGGTGGAGTTCGACCATGCGCTCAGGGACCTGGACATCTTCGAGTACGGCCTGGACACCGAACTCTCCTACCTGATCATGAAGCGGATCTTCCTCTCCCTGGGCTCCAAGGTCTCCCGCATCTCCTGGAAAGAACCGGATATTGCCAAGCTCGGAGATCCCGAGACCCAGTTCGAGGTGAGCCCAACCATGCGCTTCGACTGGCGCAACAGCCCCACCAACCCCTCCCGTGGTACCTACTTCGGCACCCGTGTGACCTACATCAACGCGCTCAATGAGGAAGGGAACCGGGACAACTTCGTCAAGCTCGACGTGTCGCTCCAGGCTTACCTGAGCTTCCGGCGCATCGTGACCCTGGCGGTCATGGGACGCATGGGGACGTCGTGGTCTGTTGCGGGTGATCGTCTGCCTGATAACCACCGGTTCCGCCTGGGCGGCACCTCCGGGGTACGAGGGTTCCCCGCGGGTGGCGTGGCCCAGTATCAACCGTCGGGGTTGCCCATGATCTCATCCAAGGTAGTTCGTGATGAAGAGACGAATACGGACACGACCATCTACGATATGGTCAGGGACGGGGATTCAGTTGTGAATGGCACCGTGGAGCTGCGGTTCCCCATCCTCCGGAGGCAGGATCTCTACGGGACCCTCTTCCTGGACTTCGGCGGCCTGGCGGAGGGCGTCGACGATCTCCACGGCAACTCCCTGCGGTTTTCCGTCGGCACGGGGATCCGGTACCTGGTGGGAGGCCAGTTCCCCCTGCGCCTGGACTACGGCTTCGTCCTGGACCGCCGCTGTGCGTCCGTGGACTCGGAGACCGGTGAGTTCACCGGCTGCGAGAAGGAGAGCATCGGCGCGTTGGACTTCGGTCTTTTATACACGTTCTAGACTGAAGTTCCCCTGAGCAAAAGGCGCACTTCCCCAGGAATCATCACGGAATCCTCTGATTTGGGGTGTGTCCGTACTGACTACACAGCGATCGACTGGAGGAGGTCGAGTGCACGCTGCTGCTCGAGTGTCGGGGTCGTAGTGATGTGGACCGTTGTGCCGTCGTCGAGTTTCTTGCGAGAGGCCTTCCGCTTTGCACTGGGTGAGGGGTCGACAGGCGCTACGGGATCCCGATCCACCTTCAAATCGAGGTCAGCGTCAGCGAAGAGGAGGGGACGCCACGCTTGCTATGGGGCGCCAGGATCCGGGAGGCCACACCCAGCATCCCTGTCAAGCACAATCTTTGCGTTTACATGGGTAAAAATATGCAAGCGAATTGGCGTCAAAGCGGCGTCACGTCTATCTCTGCACTGGATTTGGCCCGGGGAACTTCAGACTAGCAGGCCGGGTGACCTTCGTGGGGGATGCAGACGAAGCCGGCGCTGTTGGGATCGGATTCTGCGCACCAGCCCCAGGCTCCGACCTGACCGATAGCGAAGTAACCCGAACTGCCGCTGTAGCTGTCCGGGGTCGGGGTTGAGAACTTGTTGTGGCACCAGCTCAGCTTGCCGACGCCCGGCGATACCTCGAAGTGCAGGGCGAGCTGGTAGAAGTTGGTGGCGGGTGAGGTATTCCACGCCTGGTTCTTGTGGTGCCAGAAGCAGGCGTAGCTGCCGAAGAGACCCACGAAGTGGTAGCCGGTGTCCGAGGGGACGCAGCCGTTTCCATAGTTGACGCCGTTGCATGGGGTTCCGACCAGCCAGTCTTCGAAGCAGGTGCCGTCTTCCGTCTGGCAGGAGCCGTCGCAGCCGTCCCCGGAGTTCAGGTTTCCGTCATCGCAGCTCTCCGTCGGGCCTTCGGTGACCCCGTTGCCGCAGCAGGGCGTGATCGGTGTGTAGACGCAGCCGCTGCTCGGCACGCAGGAGTCCGAGGTGCATTGGTTGGAGTCATTGCAAGCCAGAGGGCTCGATCCGACGCAGCTCCCGTTGGTGCAGACATCCACCGTGGTGCATGCGTCCAGGTCGTTGCAGGGTTGGGTGTTGAGGGCGTGCACGCAACCGTCGACGGGATCGCAGGTGTCGGTGGTGCAGACGTCGTTATCGTCACAGTCCGGCGCGACGTAGCCGTTGCAAACGCCACCCTCGCAGATGTCCGATGTGGTGCAAGCGTTGCCGTCGTCGCAGCCGTCGGCGTTGTTGGTGACCTCGCAGCCGGTGGCAGGGTCGCAGCTGTCGTCGGTGCATGGGTTCCCGTCGTCACAGGTGATCACGCCTGAGCCGCCGCATACGCCGTCACCGCAGATATCGCCGGTGGTGCACGCGTTCCCGTCATCGCAGGGGAGGGTGTTGGCCATGGCCTGGCACCCTGCCGTAGGAGAGCAGTAGTCCGTGGTGCAGAGGTTCTCGTCGTCGCAGATCATGACGTCCTCGAAGACACAGGCACCGTCGACGCATTTGTCCCCCGTGGTGCACGCGTTGCCATCGTCGCATGCTGCGGCGTTGGGGGTGTTGATGCAGGTCCCGCTCTCGTCGCAGAGATCGTCGGTGCATGGGTTCCCGTCGTCACAGTTTTTCAGCGCGCCTGACAGGCAGAGACCATCATCGCAGGCGTCGTTCACCGTGCAGGGATCATCGTCGTCGCACGCGCCGGCCACCGGCGGGTTTTCGCACCCGCCTCCGGGCTGGCAGATGTCCTTTGTGCACGGATTCCCGTCGTCGCAGTCCAGGGAGCCGTTCCCGAGGCAGAGGCCGTCCGCGCAGACGTCTCCGATGGTGCAGGTGTTCCCGTCATCACATGCCGTGGCGTTGTTCACGTGCAGGCAGCCGTCAGCGGGATCGCAGGTGTCGTCGGTGCAGGGATCCCCGTCGTCGCAGTCCATGGGCGGGCCCGGGAGGCAGGCACCCAGCTCACAGATGTCGCCCAGGGTGCAGACGTCTCCGTCGTCGCAGGGCGCAGCGTTGATGGTGAAGACGCAGCCCGTCTCCGGCTCACAGGAGTCATCGGTACAGATCTCTCCATCGTCGCAGGGGAACGCGGAGCCCGGCGCGCACGTGCCGCTCCCGCAGGTGTCCCCCGCGGTGCATGCGTTCTGGTCGTCGCAGGGAACGTCGTTGGGCACGAAGACGCACCCCGATACACCCTCGCAGGCGTCGTCGGTGCAGCTGTTTCCATCGTTACAGACTGTGATTGCGCCGCCGCAGACACCCTCCAGGCAGGTGTCACCGGCGGTGCATGCGTCCCCATCGTCGCATGGCGCGGTATTGGGCGGGAAGAGGCAGCCGGTCGTCGGCTCACAGAGGTCATCGGTGCAGACATCACCGTCGTCGCAGCTCGCTGCGGCCCCGGCCATACATGCGCCGCCCGCGCAGGCGTCCGCGGTGGTGCATGCGTTTCCGTCATCACAAGGCGCGACATTGGGCGTATGGACACAGCCGCTCTGCGGCTCGCAGGAGTCATCGGTGCAGATGTTGCCGTCATCGCAAGCGAGGTCACCGCCGCCGGCACAGACTCCATCCTGGCAGGTATCGCCGACGGTGCACAGGATGCCGTCCTCGCAGGGAAGGGTGTTGGGCGTGTGCGCGCATCCGACGCCTGCATCGCACCCGTCGTCGGTGCAGGGATTTCCGTCGTTGCAGTTGGCCGTGAGGCCGGGCATGCAGGCGCCCTCAGTGCAGGTGTCCGCAACGGTGCAGGGATCCCCGTCGTCACAGGGGGCGCCGTCGTTGCCCGGGGCGAACCCGCAGTCCCCGGTCTCTGCGTTACAGGTTGGGACGAGGCAGGGCGCATCGGTCCCTTCGGAGGCCGGGCACTCAATGAGAGTCTCGGGATCCACGACGCATTGGAACGGCAGGGCGCTGGAGTCGCAGACCAGGGTGCCGTTGCACAGGTCCCCGTCCTCCAATGGGAAGCAATCCTCGTCCACGGCGCAATCGCACGACACGGAGGTTCCGGCGCAGGCGCCCTCCCCGCATTCGTCCGCGACGGTGCAGGGATCTCCGTCGTCGCAATCCGCTACATTGGCGACGTGATCGCAGCCGCCGGTCTCGGTGCACGAGTCGTCGGTGCAGGGGTTCTGATCGTCGCAGAGGACCGGGTCCCCGACGCATACCCCTGCGATGCAATGGTCCGCGGCGGTGCAGGGATTGCCGTCCGCGCACTCGCCGCTCTCCAGCGCCACGTGCTCACAGCCTTCCTCGCCGAGGCACGCGTCGTCGGTGCATGGGTTGCCGTCGTCGCAGGTCTCCTCGTCGGTGAGACCGTTGCAGTCATCGTCTGCGCCGTTGCAGAGCTCGGGCACGGGCTCGGCTGCGTCGCAGGACGAGAGGCCGCCCTCGGTGCAGAGCCGTGTTCCGGGGCAAATCCCGATGTCGTTCTCCAGCGTGCAGGGTGTCCAGAGGACCAACGCGACGGAGGTGTCGGTGCACGGGCATTCGCCCAGATCGTTGACGCATTGCCGGGTTTCGAACCCGTCGATTGTCACCACGTCAGCGCAGGAGTAGCCGCCGGGGCAGTCCCCGTCGTCGTCGCACGCGCCGCCACAGAACGCGCCGGTTTGTGGACCGTA
>CAZNWW010000196.1:0-7157 GCA_964576155.1 uncultured Myxococcales bacterium
GCCGATCTCTCTGGCGTCGTACCCTTGCGTGCCGAACTCCTCACTCTGGCAGACGGCGCCGAGACGTGGGCCTCCCTCGATCTCCCGGTACGGGGCAACCGGGCCATCCATCGATTCGACGCCGTGACCCGTTCGTTCGCCTTTCGCCTCAGGGCGAACGACGCGGAGACCCCACCGTACGACCTCACGGCCCAACCCCGGCCCACGGTCGTCCGGATCACGGCGGACTATGTCTATCCGGCCTACACCCGGCTGGAGGACCGCACGAACGTGGAGGGCGGCGACATCGTCGCACCGGCGGGCACCCGGGTGGCCCTCGCCATCGAAACCAGCCTTCTTTTAGAGGAAGCCTGGCTCGCCTTCGATGCGGAAAGCCGGCTCCCGGCCCGAACGGACGGGCGGGTCGCCCGCACGAACCTGACCGTATCCGAGGACCGCCGCTACACCGTGGGGCTGCTCACGCCCCGGATGATCGCCAACCGCGATCCGGTGGAGTACCGCATCCTCGCCCTGGAGGACCGTCCCCCGGAGATCCGACTCCTTCGGCCGGGTCCGGAGTCGGAACTGGGAGAGACCATGCGGGTTCTTCTGGTGTCCGAGGCGCTTGACGACTACGGGTTGGCTCGGATGGAATTGACATACCGCGTGGAGGACGACGGGGAGGACCGTATCCTATCGGTGCACTTGGACTCCGTCGGCGCCGTGGAGGTGATCCAGAGGACCCTCTGGAACCTCTCCGGCCTAGGCCTGCTCCCGGGGGACCGGGTTGTCTGCCGGCTTCGCGTCTACGACGGCAACACGATCAGCGGCCCGGGTGTGGGCGAATCGGAGACATTCACCATCGGTCTACCCTCCCTGCTCGAGATTCATCGGGAGGTCCAGCGTGCCGAAGGGGAAGGGCTGGACGAGATGGAGTCGATGCACGCGGCCGGAAAGGAACTCCAGGAACGCCTCGAAAGGGCGGCCCGAGAGATCCTGAAGGGGGACGAACTGAAATGGGAACAGCGGAAGGAACTGGAGACCGCTGCCCAGGATCAGACCCGCATCGCGGAGCAGATGGACCGGCTTGAGGAGAGGCTCAACGAGGTCCTGGACCGGGTCGAGCAAAGCGGACTGATGGCCGTCGATACCCTGATGAAGATGGACGAGGTCCGGCGGCTGATGTCCGAGATCGACACCCCCGATCTCAGGGCGGCGATGGAGAAACTCCGGGAAGCCGCCGAAGGGGCGGACCCCGAAGCGGTTCAGGAAGCCCTGAAGTCCTTTCGGGACGAGCAGGAGGCCTTCCTGCGCGGCCTCGATCGAACCATCGCCCTCCTCAAGAGGCTGAAGGACCAGCAGATGTTCGACGCCCTGGTCGGCCAGATGCAGCGGCTCGCCCAGCGTCAGGAGGAGGTGGCCCGCGATCTGGAGATGGGAGAGGAGTCCCAGAGTCTCGTCGAACGGCAGGATTTGCTCCGGCGGGATACGCAAAGCTTGCGCGATGAAATGGATCGTGCCGCAGAGCAGGTGGGGGATGTCGACGCGATCAAAGAGAGCCTGGCCCGCACTGCCGATGAGCTCCGGGAGCGCCGGGTCCCTCCCCGCATGGGAAGAGTCAGTGCGGACCTCGTTCGTCGCCGGAGGGAGGACGCCCGGAATGGATCAGCGTCGATCGCAGAGGACCTCGCGCAGATGGCGACGGACCTCGAGGCCGCCCGGCGAGCCCTGATGCAGGCCGAGAAGGCCGAGATGGCCCGGGAGTTGAACCGGATCCTCCACGACCTCCTTGCGCTGTCCAACGCCCAGGAAGGAGCCGCCCTCCAGGCCAAAGAGATGGCGAGGGACGACGACCCGTCCTCCCTCGCCATCAAACAGGCCCGCCTCCTGTCGGGCGCCGGCAGGATGGCCGAACGCCTGCTGGAGGCGTCGCAGAAGACCTTTTTCGTCACGCCCAGGACCGGCGCCGCCCTCGGGGAGGCCCTGCTGAAGATGGGGGACGTAGCGAGCCACCTCCAGGGACGGAACCCCTCGAGCTCGTCCCGCAGCGCCCGGGAGGCCATGGGTGCCCTGAACCTCACCGCTATGCTGGTTCGGCAGGCCCTCAACGACCAGGCCGCGGCGGCTTCGGCCCTCGGTTTCGAGGAGGTGCTCCAGCAGATGCAGGAGATGGCGGACGCACAGGGCGAGCTCAACGCGAACACCGAGTCCCTCTTCGGCCAATCCGGCAAACCCGGGGGGCCAATGCCGGAGCCGGGCCTGGGCTTCGGCCAGCTCTCCGCCCGACAGCAGGCCCTTCAGAAGGCGCTTGAAGAGATGTGGGAGCGTATGGCATCGGAGCGTCAGCGCGTTCTCGGGAACATGGGCAACGTGGCATCCGAGATGGAGGCGGTGGCGAAGCAGCTGGGGCGCCGCCACCTCACGCCGCAGACCTTTGACCGGCAGCGCCGGATCCTCTCCCGGCTTCTGGACGCCCAACGCTCCATCCGGGAGCGGGGCTGGAGCCGACAGCGTCAGGCGCGTCCGGGCAAGGAGGTGGCGTACCGCGGCCCCGGCTCCCTCCCGCCCGATCTCGGCGAGGCGGACAACCCCCTTCGCCGGCGCCTCCGCGACTCCCTGAATGCCGGGTACCCGGCGGAGTACCAGCCCCTCATCCGCCGCTACTTCGAGCGCTTGATGGAAGACGCCGTCGCCGCACCGGGCGTACGGAACGGTGCCGACGACCCTTCGTCGCCGCATTCCGAAAGGCCACCGGATGGTTGAGACCATTAGAGCCCAGCACGGGGCAGTCTGTGTAAGCTTGGCTGTGCTGCTGGTCACGTCCGTCTGTTGGTCCTCACCGGCCACCGCCAGGGCGGGGAACGTGCAGGACGCCCTGATCCGGGCTACGAGGATGGAGGCCGCCGGCGACCTCGACGGGGCGCTGAAACTCTACCGGCGGCTGTGTGCCCGGTACCCCAGGCGCACGGACATCCTGCTGCGGCAGGAGTCCCTCCTCTCCCGGATGGGCCACTACGAAGAGGCGGTGGCCCTGCTGAAGTGGCGCCTGAGCAAAGCCCCCGCCGACATCACGGCTCGCCTCCGGATCGCCGAGGCACTCTACACCCTGGGACGCCACGAGGAGGCCTTTGAGAACTGGGACCACATCTGCCGGGGTGTGGTGCGTTCGGCCCAATACGCCCTGGTGGCGGACCGCTATCGGAAGCACAACCTCTACGATCGGGCCGCCGACACCTACCGGAAGGGCAGGCGCGCTCTGGACAAACCCCTTCTCTTCGCCCGTGAGCTCGCTGAACTGGCCGAGCTCCGTGCCCGGTATCCCGAGGCGGTGGAGGAATACCTCCGGTTCCTCCAGATCAAGCCTCAGTACGTGTCCCTCGTCACCTCTCGCCTTCGCGAGTTCGCAGGCGAGGGGGGAAGCCAGGACACCATCCTTTCGCGCCTGGCCCGCGAGGCCCGGGAACGTCCCGACAACGGGATCGGGGCCCAGCTCCTGACCGACTACGCCCTCTCGGCCGCCCGCCCCGAGTTCGTCCTCCAGGTCCTGACCGAAGACAAACGGGAGACGAGGTGGCACGTGGAGCTCCTTCTCCGGATTGCGTCTCATGCCCTGAAGCACGGTGCCTATCCCGCGGCGGAGTCCGCGTACGGGGCGGTGCTCGGCCGGTCGAGAGTGCCCGATCACGTGCCTCGGTCCCTCCTGGGACTGGCCAGGTCCAAGCAGGGCCTGGGCCGTGCCGACGATGCCCGGGAGCAATATCGAGATCTCATCCGCCGCTATCCCCGTCGTCCGGAGGCGGACGAGGGGCGCTACCGTCTGGGTGTGCTCCTGGCCGACGCCTACGACGATACGGCCGCGTCTCTGGCGGCCTTCCGGGATCTGGTGGACGTCGGACGCCACAGCTCCTGGCGATGCCGAGCCCTGTTCGAGATCGGCAAGGCGCTATTCCTCCAGGATGATCTCAAGGGAGCAGAGGCGGCCTACCGACGGATCGTGGGCGGATGGAAGGGACGCGAGGAAGCCGACAATGCGCGCTTCAAGATGGCCGAGCTTCGCTTCCTGAGCGGAGACTTCGAGGCCGCACAGCGCCTCCTCCAGCAGCTCCTTTCGGGCCCTATGTCGCGCTACGTCCTCAACGATGCCCTCCGCTTGTCGGTCCTGATCCAGGGTGGCACCGACGAGAATCCGGCCGCGCTCCGCTCCCTGGCCACGGCCCTGGTCCGCCAGCGCAGGGGAGACGCCGAATCCGCCCTGGAGGCCCTGGGAGCCCTTCTGGAGGACTACCCCCGTACGGTCATAAAGGACCGCGCGTTGGTCGCGAAAGCAGAGGTCCTGGAGGTCCTCGGGCGCCACGTGGAGGCCATCGAGGTCTGCCGCCGACTGGCCGAGGAAATGCCGTGGAGCCCCTTCGGTCCCTGGGCCCAGATGGCCCTGGCCCGCATCTACGAGGAAAGACTCGGACAGTATGAAGAGGCCCGCCGGTCCTACGAAGCCCTGCTCGTCGACCATCCCCGCAGCCTTGAAGCGGACGAGGCCAGGGACCATCTCAGGGCCCTTCCCGAGAAGATCCGCCGATCGGAAGGTCGACAGCAGGAGGCCGGATAGCGTGCGACCCCGTCTCATCACAGCCGTGCTGCTCTGCGTGGTCCTAACATACACGGGGACCCGGCTCAGCGCGGAGAAACTCCTGATCCCGATGGACCTGGAGCAGACGGACCACCTGAAGGCCTACGGCGTCGCCTACTGGATCCTGCGGAGCGGGGGCAACGTGGAGTGGCTCCTCAACTACAGGGGAGGGTCGTTCCTCACGGACTACGGAGGCGCATTGGCCGCGGAATGCCGACTGCGCGATGTGGCCTTCCTTCGCGTGACCGGCGCCCAGGCGGCCCAGGTCTACGCTGAAATCGAAGGGGCCAACATGGACCGGGTGCGCCTCGAGAAGGCTCCCAGGATTGCCGTCTATACCCCGCCCGACAGACAGCCCTGGGATGATGCCGTCACCCTGGCCCTCACATACGCGGAAATCCCGTACGATACACTCTGGGACGACGAGGTCCTCTCCGGAGGGCTCCAGAAGTACGATTGGCTCCACCTCCACCACGAGGACTTCACCGGACAGTACGGCAAGTTCTACCGGAGCCACGGACGCCAGCTCTGGTACCGCCAGCAACAGGCCCGGTACGAAGCCCTGGCCCGCCGGCTCGGCTTCCCCAAGGTCTCCGCGGAGAAGGGTGCCGTGGCCGTGGCCATCCTCGATTACATCCGGGAGGGTGGGTTTCTGTTTGCCATGTGCTCGGCCACGGATACGTTTGACATCGCCCTGGGGGCCCGGGGCGTGGACATCGTGGACGCCGTCTATGACGGAGACCGCTTCGACCCAGACGCCCAAGCGAAGCTCGACTTCTCCGGAACTGTCGCGTTCGAGGACTTCCAGCTGGTCACGGACCCCATGGAGTACGAGTTCTCCGATATCGACATCTCGCCCTCCGAACTGGGTCAGCTTCGAGGGCCCGAAGCGGATGCCTTCACGCTGTTCGAATTCTCCGCCAAATATGACCCCGTCCCCACCATGCTCACGCAGAACCACGTGCCCGTGGTACGCGGCTTCCTCGGGCAGACCACGGCCTTCCACAGGGAGCGCATCAAGAAGTCCGTCACCGTAATGGGGGAAGTGCCGGGGAGGGACCAGGTCAAGTACATCCACGGAAACGTCGGCCGGGGTACGTTCACCTTCTATGCCGGCCACGATCCGGAGGACTACCAGCACTTCGTCCACGACCCTCCCACGCAGCTCGCGCTGCACCGGAACTCGCCCGGGTATCGGCTCATACTCAACAACATCCTCTTTCCCGCGGCGAAGAAGCAGAAGAGGAAGACCTGACAGCGCCTTCGATGAGAACGATGCGGTTGAGACGACGGATGGGAGAACAGTGCCCGTGTGTTAGGGGGTCCAGATGTTAACGTGTTAAGGTGTTAAGGTGCGGGGCTGCAAGAGGAGCCGACTTGGCGAGTGGTTTGAGCCCGAACACATTAACACCCGGACACTTTGGCGCTACAACCCTTCAAACCTCAGACACCAAAAGCCTTTTCATCCTGGCTGCATCTGATTAAAGGACTTCGACCATGACAGAAGAAAAAGCCGGTGACGTGGAAGCCGTGGAGAAGCTCCAGGATGCCTACGCTCGGATCGTGGGCGAACTGGGGAAAGTCATCGTCGGCCAGAGGGGCGTGATCGACCAGCTCCTTATCGCCCTTCTCTGCGGCGGCCACGGCCTGATCGTGGGCGTCCCGGGTCTGGCCAAGACCCTTTTGATCAGCACGCTCGCCCGGTCCCTGGACCTCAGTTTCAGCCGCATCCAGTTCACGCCCGACCTGATGCCGTCTGACATTACCGGCACCGAGGTCCTGCAGGAGGACCAGACCACCGGGCGCAAGGCCTTTCGCTTCGTGAAAGGACCCGTCTTCGCCAACATCATCCTGGCCGACGAGATCAACCGGACCCCGCCGAAGACTCAGGCCGCCCTTCTCCAGGCGATGCAGGAGCACGAGGTCACCGCCGGCGGGGAGACCTTTCGCCTGGAAGAGCCTTTCTTCGTCCTCGCCACCCAGAATCCCATCGAGCAGGAGGGTACCTATCCGCTGCCCGAAGCCCAGTTGGACCGATTCATCTTCAACCTCTGGATCGACTACCCGTCCCAGGACGAGGAAAAGCAGATCGTGCGCACCACCACAAGTGCCTACACGGCCGGAGTCCGGCCCGTCCTGGACGCCCGGGAGATCGTCCAGCTTCAGGGCCTCGTGCGAAAAGTCCCGGTGTCGGACCACGTGATCGACTACGCCGTCGGTCTGGTAGGTCGTACCCGTCCGAACAGCGGCCTCGCTCCGTCCTACATCTCCGAGATGGTCAGCTGGGGAGCAGGCCCCAGGGCCTCCCAGTTTCTGATCCTCGGAGCCAAGACCCGCGCCATCCTGGACGGCCGGTACACGCCCGCAATAGACGACGTCCGGTTCGTCGCCCTCCCCGTTCTCCGGCACCGGGTGATCACGAACTTCAACGCCGAAGCCGAAGGCATCTCGGCCGTGGACCTCATCGGACGCCTCATCGAAGAGACGCGGGCCTGACGCGCCCGGATGGACGGGCTCGTCTCCCGGTTCCGCCGGGAGTGCCGCGAGAGCC
>CAZNWW010000197.1:0-7141 GCA_964576155.1 uncultured Myxococcales bacterium
GTCCCCGATGAATCCCTCACAACGATCAGCGAGTTCGTCACCGTCGGCGCGGTAGACGAGGAGATCGAGTATCGCCAGGTCCAGGTCCAGGTAATCGACGGCGTCGGAAACACCACCGTCCTGTCGGCCAACCTGACACTGACCTTCACTGCGTGCCAGGTGAGCTTCACCGACGCGCCCGCTTCGGGCTGGTACAACACCGACTACTGTGACCCGATCGGCCAGACCTGTGCGACAATCAACACCAACCTCACAGCGACCTTCACGACCGGCTGCGGCGCAGTGGAACAGGTGCGCCTGTACAAGGACGGCGTGGAGGACACCACCCTCGCCGTGACGGCAGGTAATTCCGTGGCCTTCCCGGTGAGCCTGGACGACGGGGACACCGTCTCCTTCGAAGCCCGCATCCTCATCGGCGGCGCAGAGACGGGAGACACCACCGGCGGCTGGGCCTACGAAGTGGATCTCACCCTCCCGACGGTATCCTTCACTGCGCCGACGACCGACACCAACTCGCTGGGTCAGGCGGACGACCAGAATCCCGGCGCAGGTGGCTGCCAGGTGACCGTCGGGGTAGACGTCATCGGTGACAACCTCGCAGGCGGCGACCTGGTATTGACGACCGCCACGGGCGGTCCGTCGACCAACCTCGGCGACGTTGCCATGAGCGCTACGCCCTTCAGCTATTCCTGGCCCTCCGCTATCACCCTGGAGGAGGCCTCAGCGCGGACCCTTACCGCTACCGCCACGGACTCGGCCGGCAATAGCGGGACAGCGACCTTGACCCTCAACGTGGACGTAACCCCGCCGGACGCCGTGGAGCTCGAGACCATCGACGCCGGGACAGACGTCAACCCGCGGCGCCCCGCAGTCACCCTCAAGTGGACGGCGGTTGGTGACGACGGCGGCAGCGGCTCTGCGACCTCCTACGAGGTCCGGTACTCCACCGCGCCGATCACGCTGGCGAACTTCGATCAGGCCTGCGACCTCTCCGGCCTCAGCCTGACTGCGGAGCCCCCCACACCTGCCGCCGCAGGTGAACCCGAGTCATTCACGATCACCGGCCCCGACGACAGGGCCCCCACGGATCCCTGCAGGTTCGTGACAGCAGCGGACCCGACATCGATGTACTACTTCGGGGTGCGGGCCTATGATGAGGTCGGAAACATCTCGTTGTTCGCCTCCGCCAATGCTGAGTCCACGGACGCAATTCGTCTCCAGTACACACAGATCCTGCGTGGTTCTTATACGGACGGAAACATGGACGCTCACCCCGCCCGCGCGGGAGACATCAACGGCGATGAGCTCGAAGACCTGATACTCGGCGCCTACGGTGAGAACGGCTTCTGCCTGATGCGGGGGCGAGAGGACCCGCCGGCCTCCATCGATCTCTCCGAGGACAACTTGACTCAATGCCTGTTCGATGATGTCCAGAGCCAGGTGGGTCTGGACATCGCCGGGATCGGAGACGTGAACGGTGACGGCTATGACGATGTCGGGGTGGTCTCGTACAAGGACGCGGACGGCACCGACAGGACCCGGGTACGCATCTACCTCGGAAACAGCAGTGGCGTCCTGAGCACCACACCGGAAGTCTCATTCGTCTTCGGCACCACGGGGCTCTTCTGGGTCAACTTCGTTCCCATCTCAGGAGCGGGCAACTTCAACGGGGACTTGAACGGTCAAACGCCGATCGACGACATCGTCGTCGCAGTTCCCCAGAACAACAAGGTCTACGTCGTGCCCGGAAACGCCAACTGGGGCCTTGCCCCGCTGGAGATTGACCTCGAGGACCCATCGGACCAGGCGGCTTCCCTGATCGTCGAGGTCAGCCTCACGGGCGGCGGCGGCTCTGATTGGTTCGGAATGAGCGTCGCCGGGGTGGGCAACGTATTGCCCGATGGAGATGGCGGCGGAACGCAGTATGACGACATCGTCATCAGCCAGTACGCAGGCCCGTCCGCGGGCTTCGTCATCAAGGGACGTGCCCTCGTCAGCACCATCGATATCTCACTGTCGCCGACCCTGGACGGGAGCGGAAGCGAGGACACTGCGGCGGTACGCCTCCGCCCGACCGGCGGCATGGCGGACGAATCCTGGTTCTTCGGCCAGATCATCGGTGGACAGGATCTGGACTGCGACGGAATCCCGGAGTTGATCGGAGTCCATATGCAGGCCGCCCTCGACAACGGTCTCTCCATCTACATCTTCCGCGGCGACGCGGTCGCAGCAGGTGCGGGGAGTACGCTGAAAATCAGCGGTGTCGTCGAGGCAGGGGATGCGCTCGTAAATGAGACCGGAACGATCATCACCGGGAACTTCCAGGCGATTGGTCTCCTGGGGAACTTCGACGACTCTCCGGTCCAATCGGAGTGTTCTTCGGATCTGGTCTACGGCGACTTCAACGGCCTGTCCTTCTTCGGTTCGGCCCATGTCCGCTACAACCTGCCCGGACTTCACGGGATGGGTGCCTTCCAGGAGGAGGACCTGACCGTTCAGGATCCCTTCGATTCCGGGAACCTGGACTTCGGCGGAATCCGTATTGCTCCCCTCGATGACTTCACCGGCGACGGCCGGCCGGACATGATGGTCGGCACCAACGGGTCAGGCTATCTGGTGCTGATCCGCTGACCTGGTTGACGCCCTCGGATGGTTCGATACACTATCGTCGATGAAGGAGGTTATCCGATGAAGAACAAGGCCAAGCAGAAGAAGAAGACCTACGTCAGGCCACAGCTCGAAGTCCGTGAGGGTTTTGAGAAGAATGTGCTGCAATCCGGTTGCACCTACCTGCCGAACATGGGGGGACCGTGCGGGTGGCAGACCCCCAGCGGCTGACCCGGGACCCTGTCCCACTGCCCTCTCCACGATCCTTCCAAGACATGAACCTCGAATTCGGCCCTGTCATCTTCGATTTCCGGTTCGATGCTGCGCTTGATTCCGTCTACCTAGACAAGCTCGTCCGGGCGGCCGCGCCGCCTGCGACCCTGCGCTACGATGCTTGGCCTCGCAGGGTCAAGAGCGCCTTCGAGGTTGTGATCGGCCCAGTTGCAAACGGCCCGGCCGAACCGAGGTATGCCGAGGACCAGCGGGGGCTGTCTTTCAATGCTCGCGGCATCGCAGCTCGCCTCGACACCACAAGCTGCGACGTAACCATCTCTCCCGATCTTCTGCCGGGAGAGATGGTGGACCTGCTGATCCTGGTGCTGGCGGCCGCTGGAGTTGCGGTGATGCTGGAGGAGGAACTCGGGGTGATTCTCCATGCGTCCACCTCTGCCCAGGGTGGCCTCGCGTGGACCTTCCCGGCTCCTCATGAGACCGGAAAGAGCACCGTAGCAGACCTCCTCGATGCGGACCTGAAGATCTCCGACGACCTGACTGCCCTGGTGCGCGGACCAAAGGGGCCGTGGCGGGCCGGCGGGACCAACGCCACCGGCACCGGGACCCTCCCCATCGGCGGCCTCCTCTTCCTCCGCCGGAGCGACAGCAGCAGACTCGGGCCGGTCCTGAAAACCTCGGAGGCGCTCCGATTTGCAATTCGGAACGCGGTCTTGTTCCCCGGCTCCCCTACCCTCTCAGCCCGTCTCATGGACCGCCTCACCGGGATCGTAAGCAAGGTGCCCTGTCGATTGATGGACTTCTCACTCAAGGACTTGGATCAGACCCTCTTCAGGAGGCTGACATGTCCGACGACGTGACCTGGCTCTACGATCGGTACCTCCGACACGGACGTCTGTTCCACGCACACATCGACCCGACCTGGCGCTGCCCGCTCAAGTGCCGACATTGCTATCTCGGCGGTGATGCACCCGAGGAGCTGTCCTTGCAGGAGATCGAGGACGTCCTCGGCCAGCTCGCCGACCTGGGAGTGATGAGCCTCCTGTTCAGCGGCGGTGAGGTGTTCGCTAGACAAGACTTCCTGGATATCGTGGAGGCTTCCCGTCGGCGGGGTTTCATGGTGATGGTCAAGACCTCCGGGACGCTCTGCAAACCCCGGGACTGCGACACCCTCGCCAGGCTCGGGGTGCGCACGGTCCACGTGAGCATGTACAGCCACCGCGCAGAGGTCCACGACCGCGTCACCCGCGTCCCGGGATCCTTCGAAGAGAGCCTCGCCACTATCCTGCGGCTCCAGGAGCTGGGGGTTCGGGTGGAGGCAGTGGTGACCCTGCTTCAAGGCTTCGAGGAAGACTTCTCGGTGGTACGGCAAGGCCTGGAAGCCCTCGACCTCCACGTAGTGGCGATCAATGAACTGAAGGACATCGGCTGCTTCGAAGGCTTCCCGCTGGAAGGACTCTGGGTGAACGAGACCTCAAAGCAGGAGCAATGGGAGGCAGCGTTCGGTGATCGCCCGCCCAAGCGCGAGATCCGAGCCGAGGAACCCGTCTGCCTGGCGGGTCGCCTCTCCCTCTACATCGGCCCCGACGGCGGGGTGCGACCCTGCCTCGAGTGGCCCGAGACCGTAGGGAATATTCGGGAGAAACCCCTGATGGAGCTGTGGTGGCGGGACCATCCAGCGCTCCGAACCCTCCGAGGCCTCTCCTGGGGCACGACAGAGCGCTGCATGGTTTGCGAAGACCGCGCCTGGTGCCACCCCTGCCCTGCCCGCTCCCTGCAGGAGACGGGAGCCACTGATCAGCCTGCGCCCTCCATCTGTGAGCGCACTGCCCTCTGGCGACGCCTGGATCCCGACTCCGGGGATGGTGGCCGATGATCGCTCGCGGCGGAAGCATGCGCCCCTTCATCCCCGACGGTACCCCGGTGATGATCCGCCCACTGGCCGGACGGAGCCCTCGAGTCGGCGAGATCGTCCTGACGCCTTGGGGAGATGACATTGCGCTTCACCGAGTGACCCGCGTCCGAGGGGATCAGGTAACGACCCGTGGTGACGGCTGCCCGACAGAGGATCCTCCGGTACCTCTCACCGCCCTGCTCGGCGTCGCGGTACACATGATCCGCAGGGGCCGCTCGCTGCCCCTGGACGGACCGGGGATGCGTACCCTCGGCTGGGTCATGGCGAGGTCTCTTCCATGGTTCTGGTGGGTCCGGCGAAAGTTCAGTCCTTGAGGCCATACCGATCAAGCCAGCGATAGATCTGCTTTCTGTCTTTTGCCCAGACGCCGCGCCAGCGCCGAGACGTTGCCGCCGCAGTCTGCCAACAAGGCGCCGATGACCTCTTTCGAAGGCCGCTGGAGCCGGAAGTGGTGGCGGCTCATGGTGGAATCCGGTGTGGTGAGGCCAAGGCTCGGGAGGATCGTCCGGCCCATGGTCAACTCGTCCCGGATCGCAACGGGACGGGCCTCGACGACGTTCATCCCGCTGAACACCGCGACGAGGTGCAGATCTCGCCCGACACGCTGGGGCGTAGACCGGGACACCTTGACGATCGTGGTATCTTTCATCTGCTCGTTCCTTGCACAGGACTATACACATTTCCCCCATGGATACGCAAGGATTCAACAGCCGTTGAAATGCTGCCGGGCATCCCATAGGATCCATTGTGAATGCTGGTTCGTGGAGAATGGTATGCGCGTAGTCGGCCCAGGGATCGTCCTATTTCTGCTCGTTGCCTGTGATGGGGGAAGCGGTGGGGGCGAAGCAGGGGTCACGGACACGACCCATGACTGGGGATGGGGAACCGTAGACACGGCCGGACCTCAGCCGGACATCGTGCCCGGCGAGGACAACTCCCCGGTTCCCGGTGAGGACGCCATGACCTCCTACCCCCTGGCGCCCGGAGACCCCGTCCCTGACTTCAGCCTCCCGGCCCACAGCGGCGCCACGATCTCGTTGGCCGACTACAACGGCAAGGTCATGGTTCTGAGCTTCTTTCCCACCGCTGCCCAGGGCCTGAGCCAGCAGCAGATCGAGAAGCTCGAGACCCGATACGGCGAGATCCGCGCCCTGGGCGCGTTCCCCTTCGGCGCCTCCATGGAGGACCCCCTGACCCTGGCCCATTGGTCCGACGATCTAGGCCTCCAGAGTCTCCTCCTCCTCACCGACGAGGGCGGCCACGTTGGAGAGATGTTCGGCCTCGAGAACGACGGGGACCAATACCTGCACCGCGGCGACGTCGTCATCGCCGCGGACGGAACCGTCCATGCGATCATCCTCTACGACGCCAAGGAACCCGTCGACATCCAGGCCCTGCTCTCCGTCCTCGAGCAATAGTCTCCATTCACACCAACATCCTCACCGTTCTCCGCGGCGACAACTACCTCCCCCGTGATCGCCTTGATCCGTTTCACAAAATCCTTCTTGACCTGACGATCCGCTGAGTGGGAAAAGGCTGACTGCATCGGTGGTGTCGATCCGGAAAGGAACGAGGCTGCGGTTTCACGCCCCCTGGACCGGGTTATAAATCACGCCCGATCATCCAGCTATGCGATGGCTCCTACAATCCCGATTGAAGAGGTGCTATGTTGAAGTCACATCGGAGGTATCGCCATGAACCGAACGCTCATCATCATCGGCTTTCTCTGCTTCTTCGTTATGGTCTGGTACGAACTTGATCAGATCGTGCTCAGGCTCACTGCATTGCAGGGGAACTTTGGTTCTGGAACCAGCCAGCCTGTGATCATGCCCGCAACTGGCGCAGGGACGACCCAAGCAGCGATGAGCTACGCCATCTACTCCGAACTCAACCACATGAACACGGTGCTCACCGAGTATGTCGTCAAGGAGCATCCCGAGCTCGAGAAAGAACTCGATTACGCCGCCTTTGTGAGCAATATCGCCATGCGCAGGAGCAACGAAAATCTCGGCGGAGTGTTCAGCTTCCAACCGCTCTCCAAGCTCTTCGACGAGCACTTCGAGTACTTGAAGACGCGCTATCGCAAGGAGCATCCAGAGAACAACTTCGTCATTGACTGACGCAGGAAAGGGGCCATCAGGATCCGCCCAATGACCTTGATGGTTGCATCGGGCTGTTACCGGCACCGCCTCACAAGCTGACCCACTGTCGAGGGCATTGTCTATTATTTCCCCAGCGGGATGACAGAGATGTCTACCGATCCCCAGGGGATCTGCCCGGGGAGGATGGACGAAGGAGCATGGAAGGAGTATGATCATGCGACACCGGAGAACACGGGGAGGCGTACCCGATGACAGCGACGCGATCATTCATTCCCCCGATCCCGCC
>CAZNWW010000198.1:0-7135 GCA_964576155.1 uncultured Myxococcales bacterium
AGCCGCAAGGTCTACTACGGCGTTGAGAGCAACGTGTGGCGGATGATCTCCGGGGTGCTGCGCGGCAGGGAGCGGCTCGAACTGGACGCAGCCATCGAGGCCCTGGACTACGCACGAGAAGACATGCGCAGGTCAAACATCCGCGACCTGCCCGACCGGGGCTACAAGATTGCGCAGACCGAAAAGCTGCTGAGGCTGCTGAAGATCTGTCGGAAGATCCTGGACCGTATGCTCGGGACCATGAACGCCGATTTCTCGCCGCTGAAGCTGTTCATGAGGTAGTCGTGATTCGCGAATACGCAGCCGTCCAATGGACCAGACTGGAGGACACCCGCTCAGCCCCATCAATTTCTGCATTACGGTCCGGGGACCTTTTGGTAGGATAGGCCCGCAATTCGAAGCAGGCCCAATCTGAAGGAGGCGCGGATGCCACTCGACAAGAGCGCGATCGGCCGTCCCATAGGTCCCATCACCGAGACCTACGGGTGGAAGGACGTCGTCCTCTATGCCCTCGGGGTCGGTGCGGGGTTCGACGAGCTGGAGTACGTGTGGGAGGACCGCCTGAAGGTGATCCCCAGCTTCTCCATCGCGTCGATACTGCCGTTCCTCCGGGAGGTTGTAGTCCGGGCCAAACCCGATCTCTCCGGGATCCTCCACGCTGAGCAGGACATCGTCTTCCATGGGCCGATCCCCACGGAGGGCGAGCTGACCTCCGAGGGCACGATCTCCGCCTACTACGACAAGGGCGCCGAGAAGGGCGCCATCGTGGAGGCCGTGGCCGATACCTGGCATTCCCAGGGCCAGAAGCTCTTCACCAACACCTTCCGGCTCTTCTGCCGCAAGGACGGAGGCTTTGATGGCCCCGACGTGCCCAGGGAGGCCGTTGAGTTCCCGGACCGGGATCCCGACTTCACCGAGGACGCCGCGCCATCGAAAGACCAGCCCCTCCTCTACCGCCTGTCCGGGGACGAGTTTCGGCTCCACGTGGACCCGGCCTTTGCAAAGGCCGCGGGCTTCGAGATGCCTATCATGCACGGCCTGTGCACCCACGGGTACGCATGTCGGGCCGTAATCAAGCACCTGGTCCGGGGCGCGCCGGGGCGGCTGTCCCGCCTCAAGGTTCGCTTCAGCCGGACCCTCTACCCCGGGACACCGATCCAGACCCGGATCTGGAAGATCGAGGAGGGCAGGGCCCTCTTTAGGGTGGTCAACGCGGACAACGGCGAAGTGGTCATCGACCGGGGCCTGGTGGAGTGGGTCTCCGAAGAGGAGGCCGAGATTCGGGCTTCGAGGACCGGGATCCGCTTCGACGGCCAGGTCGCTGTGGTCACCGGCGGGGGCCGGGGCCTCGGGCGCACCTACGCGTTGGAGCTGGCCCGCCGCGGCGCGAAGGTCGTTATCAACGACCCGGGGGACGCCCGGGACGGATCGAAGGATGGCTTGGCGAGGCCCGCGAACGAGGTCGTGGACGAGATCCGGGCCGCCGGGGGCGAGGCCGTCGCCAACTACGATTCAGTGGCCGACGAGGCGGGAGGCCAGGCTATCGTGGACGCAGCGATGGATGCCTTCGGTCGATGCGATATCCTTATACACAACGCAGGGATCCTCCGAGATCGCAGCTTCGCCAAGATGAGCGGCGCCGAGTGGGACGCAGTCATGGCAGTCCATCTGGACGGGGCTTTCCATGTCTGCCGGCCGGCCTTCCGCCAGATGAAATCCCAGGGCTACGGCCGCATCGTCCTGACCACCTCTGCTGCGGGACTCTTCGGCAACTTCGGCCAGGTCAACTACGCGGCGGCCAAGGCCGGACAGGTGGGACTCATGAATACCCTCGCAATCGAGGGTGCGCGCAGCGGAATCAAGGTCAACACGGTGGCGCCCCTGGCCACGACCCGGCTCACCGAGGACGTCCTGCCGCCGGAGCTACAGGAGAAGTGCATCCCCGAGTACGTCACGCCTTCGGTGGTCTACATGGCTTCGGAGCGGTGCCCGGACACCGGGCACGTGGTAGGCGCAGGGATGGGATACTTCGGCCGCTACGCGGTGGTGCAGGGCGAAGGGGTTCGACTCGGGGACGGGGTGCCGCCGACGCCGGAGCAGATCCTGGACGCGCTCGACGGGATAGGTGACCTGGCCGAGGCGAGCGAGTACCGAGACATGATGGCGTCCGTCGGGCCAGTACTCTCCGGGAAGGGAGGTGCGTCATGAGAGGGATCGTCTCTTTCGGCGGGTACATCCCGAAGCCGCGCCTCGAGCGCTCGGCGATCTGCGAGCAGATGGGCTGGTTCGTCCCGGCCCTGGTGATGACGGCCCAGGGCGAGCGGTCCTTTTGCAACTGGGATGAGGACGCGCTCACCATGGCGGTGGCCGCCGGGCGGGACTGCCTGATCGGTGTCGACCGCAGCCAGGTGGATACCTGCTACGTCGCGTCCACGACTTTACCCTTCGCCGACCGCTCTGCGGCCGCGGTGGTGAAGACCGCGCTCAACCTGCGGGACGACATCCGCAGCGGCGACTTCACGTCCAGCCAGCGGGCCGGGACCGCAGCCCTGCGCGCGGCCCTCGAGGACGCGTCGGGGCGGGTGCTGGTAGCCACGTCGGATCAGCGGCTGACCAAGGCCGCGACCTTCTACGAGATGTGGTTCGGGGACGGCGCAGCGTCGGTCCTCGTGGGGGATGAAGGGGTCGTGGCGGAGTACCTGGGCGGCCACACCCTCACCCTCGACTTCGTGCCCCATTACCGTGGGGCGGGCAAGGACACCGACTACACTTGGGAGGAGCGCTGGGTCCGGGACGAGGGCTACGGGAAGATCATCCCCGAGGCGGTGAACGGGCTCCTGGCGAAGCTCGATCTCACCATGGCCGACGTGGATCGCCTGGTGTTCCCGTGCTTCTTCAAGGCCGAACACCGGAAGATAGCGAAGAAACTCGGCGCGGCACCGGACATGGTGGCGGACAACCTCCATGAGGTCTGCGGCGAGACCGGCGCGGCCCACCCGCTGGTCATGCTGGTCAAGGCCCTGGAGGAGGCGAAGCCCGGGGATCGGATCCTGGTGGCGGGGTTCGGTCAGGGCTGCGACGCGATGCTCTTCAGGGTGACCGAAGAGATCACACGGATGGCATCCCGCGCAGGGGTGAACGGCGCGCTCGCCGCGGGAAAGAAGACCAAGGCCTACACGAAGTTCCTGACCTTCAGGGGACTCCTGGAGACCGACACGGGGATCCGGGGAGAGGCCCCGACCCAGACGGCGATGACCGTTCTCTGGCGCCGCCGGGACATGCTCACCGGCATGGTGGGCGGCCGCTGCACCGGATGCGGGACACCGCAGATCCCGCGGATGGACATCTGCGTGAACCCCGACTGCAGAAAGACCGGTAGCCAGGAGCCGTATGCCTTCGCAGACCGTGAGGCCCGGGTGAAGAGCTTCACCGGCGACCTCCTGGCCGTGTCCATGGATCCGCCGGCGATCTACGGCATGGTGGAGTTCGTGGAGGGCGGCCGCCTCATGGCCGACTTCACCGACTGCGTCCTCGCCGACGTGAGCGTCGATCAACCTGTGCGGTTCGTGTTCCGGAAGCGCTACACGGACAAGGACCGGGGATTCAGCGGGTACTTCTGGAAGGCCGTGCCGATTCGGGAACCCGGGTCAGCTGTGGGAGGCCCGTCTCGGGCCGATTCGGGGCGGGACGCCCCTCCCACAGTACGCTTCGACGACAAGGTCGTCATCATCACCGGCGCAGGCCGGGGCCTGGGGCGTGCATATGCCCTCGCATTCGCCGAGCGCGGCGCGAAGGTCCTGGTCAACGACCTCAGCGATCCCGAGCAGTCCCCAGCGGACGAGGTGGTCGCAGAGATCCAGGCTGCGGGTGGAGAGGCCGCGGCGAGCTACGACTCGGTGGCCACGGCCGCGGGCGGCGCGGACATTGTTGCCGCAGCGATCGAGGCCTTCGGACGCGTGGACATCCTTATACACAACGCCGGCATCCTGCGGGACCGAAGCTTCGCGAAGATGGAGGCCTCGGACTGGGAGGGCATCCGCGCGGTACATCTGGACGGCGCCTTCCACGTCTGCCACCCGGCCTACAAGATGATGCGGGAACAGGGGGACGGCGGGTCAGTGATCCTGACGACCTCCGCGGCGGGCCTTTTTGGCAATTTCGGCCAGGCAAACTACGCCGCTGCGAAGATGGCCCTGGTGGGCATCGTGAACACCCTCGAACTCGAGGGTGAGAAGGCCGGTATTCGGGTGAACGCGGTGGCCCCTGTTGCCGCCACCCGTCTCACCGAGGACATACTGCCCGGCGCGCTCAAGGAGCGCCTGGGTCCCGAGTTCGTGGTGCCCCTGGTCGTGGCCCTGGCCTCGGACACTTGTGAAGCCAGCGGACATGTCTATCACGCCGGGATGGGGCATTTTACCCGCTCAGCGATTGTAGCTGGCCAAGGGGCGACCGCGGCCCCCGAGGGTGAGGTCCCGACGGTGGAGGATCTGCATCGCGCCTGGGGCGCGATCAACAAACTCGACGCGCCGAAGGAATTCCGGGACGCGACGGCTGCGCTGGGGCCCATGCTCGACGCGTTCAATGACGCGCCTCCGCCGGAGGAGGCAGGGCCAGTCGGACCAGCGGTCTCGGAGGTCTTCGAGAAGATGCCCGAGATGTTCCTGGCCGAGAAGGCCGAGGGCGTTGAGGTGGTCTTCCAGTACCGCATCGAGGGGGACGGCGGCGGCGATTGGCACGTCATCATCTCCGGCGGTGAGTGTACAACGTGGGAGGGGCTCCACGACGAGCCCACAACGACCATACTCATGGGTCGTGAGGACTTCCTCGATCTCATGCAGGGGCGCGCGAACGCGATGCAGCTCTACACCGGCGGCGCGCTCCGCATCGAGGGCGACATCATGAAGTCACAGCTCATCGAGAAGCTCTTCGAGCTCAAGGTCTGAGGGAGGCTGTCATGGCGATTGGGATCAAGGACAAGGTAGCGATCATCGGCATGGGCTGCACCCGCTTCGGCGAGCGCTGGGACGTCGGGCCCGAAGAGCTCATGGCCGAGGCCTTTGCTGAATGCCTGGAGGACGCGGGCCTCGAGGTGGGGGACATTCAGGCCGCCTGGCTGGGGACCTGCCTCGAGGAGATAAACATCGGGAAGAGCGCGTTGGCCATGTCCACGGGGCTGCGCCTACCGTTCATCCCGGTGACCCGGGTGGAGAACTTCTGTGCGAGCGGCACCGAGAGCTTCAGGGGCGCGGTCTACGGGGTCGCCTCCGGTGCGTACGACGTCTGCCTCGCCATGGGGGTGGAGAAGCTCAAGGACACGGGCTACGGGGGCTTGCCCAACCAGGGCTCTGCCGCGGGCTCCCTGACCTGGCTCTGGTTCCCGAACTACACCGCCCCGGGCGCGTTTGCGCAGCTGGCGCCGGCCTATGCGGCGAGGCACAAGGTGGCGGACAAGGACGTGAAGCGGGCCCTGGCCCACATCTCTTCGAAGAGCCACGCCAACGCGCTGCTCAACCCCAAGGCGCACCTCCGCAAGGCCATCTCCGAGGACGCGTGCATGGCCTCGCCGATCATCGCCCATCCCTTGGGGATCTTCGACTGCTGCGGCGTGAGCGACGGCGCGGCCTGCGCGATCGTCACCACCGTGGAGCGGGCCAAGGAGATGGGCTTCAAGGACTTCGTCACGGTGAAGGCCATGGAGCTGGCCCTCTCCAGCGGCGAGGAGATGGGCTTCAACGACTGGGACGGCTCCCACTTCATCACCACGCGCAAAGCCAGCGCTCGAGCCTACGAGCAGGCCGGGATCACCGATCCGAGGAGCCAGGTCTCCATGATGGAGGTCCACGACTGCTTCTCCATCACCGAGCTGGTGACCTACGAGGATCTGCACATCTCTTCGGATGGGCAGGCCTGGCGGGACTCCCTGGACGGGTTCTATGATCTGGACGGGACCGTGCCCTGCCAGCCTGACGGGGGCCTCAAGTGCTTTGGCCACCCGATCGGCGCATCGGGGATCCGGATGCTGTACGAGATGTACCTGCAGTTCCACGGCCGCGCCGGGGAGCGGCAGATCAAGGATCCGAAATTCGGGCTGACCCACAACCTGGGCGGTCTGCCCTTCATGAACGTCTGCTCCATCGCTATCGTAGGCCGTTATGGCGCCTGAGGGAGCTGTGGGCGCGCTCGACGGGGTCATGGTGATCGACCTGTCCCGGCTCCTGCCGGGGCCCTACTGCTCCATGATCCTCGCCGACCACGGAGCGAGGGTGGTTCGCGTGGAGCCCGTCTCCCACAAAGACACGCCGCTCACCGCCATCCCACTCTCCGCGCTCACCCGGAACAAGGAGTCCATCCGGCTGGATCTCAAGCACCCCGAGGGGCGGGAAATATTTTATCGCCTCGTCGAGCGTGCAGACGTGGTGCTCGAGGGCTTCCGCGCCGGGGTCACCGAGCGCCTGGGCGTGGACGAGGCGACCCTCCGTGGCCGCAACCCGGGGCTCGTGTACTGCTCCATCACCGGATACGGGGCCGAGGGACCGCGCCGGGAAGACGTGGGTCACGACCTCAATTTTCTAGCGGCGACGGGACTCCTGGAGCTCCTGACTCCACCAGCGGATCCACCGTCGTTGCCGGCCCTTCAGCTAGCGGACGTGGCCGGCGCGATACACGCGGCCTTCGGTATCGTTGCGGCCCTGCGTCATCGGGATCGGACCGGGGAGGGGCAACACGTGGACGTTGCGCTGGCGGACGCGGCCCTCTCACTGGCCATCGCCCCCCTTGCGTTCAAGGAGGTGGGGTTCCCCTACCGCGCGGGGGAGTCGCCCCTCAGCGGGGCGCTGGCGTGCTACGGCGTCTACGAGGCCCGGGACGGGGCGCGCCTGGCCGTGGGCGCGCTGGAGCCCCACTTCTTCCGAGCCTTCCTCGGTGTGCTGGGGCTCGAAGGCTTAGCGGCAGGTCAGTATGTTCCCGGACGGCAGGCTGCGCTGCGGGAGGCCATCACGGCTCGCCTTGCGGAGGCGGATCGTGGGGATTGGATGAGAGAATTCGACGCGGTGGAGGCCTGCGTCTCCCCGGTGGAGACCCTGGCGAACGCGATCGAGGCGGCGACCTTCAAGGACCGCGGGCAGATCCTCGACGG
>CAZNWW010000199.1:0-7096 GCA_964576155.1 uncultured Myxococcales bacterium
AGCACACCTCGATGACGACGTGGGCCTGGTGTCCTTGATCCACGGGAACAACGTAGTCGGGACTCTGCAGCGCATCCCTCGGCTTGCGGGCCTGGTGCGGCGTCACGCGCCGGGCGCGCTGGTCCACATCGACGTTGTGCAGACCTTCGGTCGTCTCGCCCTGCCCCTTGGCAAGGTGGACCTGGCCTCAATGACCGCTCACAAACTGGGCGGCCCCAGGGGAATCGGCGCGCTCTACATCCGCCGCGGCGTGCGGGTAGCGCCACTCATGGGCGGCGGCGACCAGGAGGGCGGCCTCCGCCCGGGCACCGAGAACACCGCCGGGGCTGTGGGTTTTGCGGTGGCCGCAGAGCTCGCCTGGGCGCGCCGGCAGGAGGAGGCTGACCGCCTCGAAGCCATGCGCTCGCGACTGGTTGGAGTGATCATCGACGGGATCCCCGGCGCGTCGATCAATGGTCCGGCGGACCCGGCGCGGCGCCTCCCTGGGATCGTGAACCTCCGGGTCCCGGGGATCCGGGCCCAGAACCTGGTCCACTTCCTCGAAGCCGTCGGGATCTGGGTCTCTCCGGGCTCCGCCTGTCATTCGTCCTCGGACCGGCCCTCCCACGTCCTCGTCGCGATGGGCCTGGCCCAGGGCGCAGGGAGCGTCCGGCTCTCCATGGGTCCGGGGACAACCGAGGACATGATCGACCGCGCCGCGGCGGAGTGCGTCCGCCAGGCCAACCGCCTCCTGGAGGCCGCCCCATGATCGATGCAGTTCTGATCCGCTACGGCGAAGTATTTTTAAAAAAGGGCAATCGTCGCGTGTTCCTCGGCAGGTTGCAGGGGAATTTAGTAAAAAAAGTCAAGGGCTTCGAAGATATCGAGGTTGGGGGCCCCCACGGCCGCTTCCTCGTGTTCCGGCGGGACCGACAGCCCATGGACGCGGACCTGGCGACCCGGGTCACCGCCGCGGTGGCCACGACCTTCGGCGTGACCTCGGTGAGCCCGGTGGTGTGGTCCGAGCCGACCATGGAGGCGATCATCGATGCCGGCCGCGCGCTTGCCGATGCGCACCTCGAGGAGCACCCGGTCGAGAGCTTCCGGATCACCGCGAACCGCCCCTGGAAGCGTCACCCCTTCGGGTCCATGGAGGTGCAGCGGGAGCTCGGCGCAGCGGTGGTGCGTGACCACGGACTGAAGGTGGATCTCACAAACTCGGAGATGGACCTCGGGGTGGAGGTCCACCAGAACAAGGCGTGGCTCTACGTGGACCGAATCCCGGGACCCGGGGGCCTCCCCGTGGGGAGCTCGGGCACGGGGGTTCTGCTCCTGTCCGGCGGGATCGACTCACCCGTGGCAGCGTGGATGGTGGCCAAGCGGGGGGTCCGCCTCGAGGCGGTCTACTTCCACTCGTTCCCCTACACATCGGAGCAGGCCCGCCGCAAGGTGGAGGACCTGGCCCGTATCGTCGCGAGGTGGCATGGCCCCATGAACCTGAGGGTGGTGCCGTTCACCGCGGTCCAGGAGTATCTGCGGGACAAGACGCCCCCCGCGCTCCTGGTCCTCCTGTACCGGCGGGCCATGATCCGCATCGCCTGCCGGGTGGCCCGTAAGGTGAAGGCCGGCGCGCTGATCACTGGGGAGAGCCTCGCCCAGGTGGCGAGCCAGACCATGCAGAACCTCGCTGTGATCGAAGACGCGTCGCCCTTGCCGATCCTGCGTCCCCTAGTGGGTTTCGACAAGCAGGAGACCATGGACAAGGCCCGCGTCCTGGGGACCTACGAAGTCTCCATCCGGCCCCACATCGACTGCTGCTCCCTCTTCGCCCCCGCGCACCCCGAGACCCGCGGCAAGTCCGAGCGGCTCCGGGAGGTCGAGGCCCCCCTCGAGGAGCTGGACGGGCTCTTGGATGAGGCTATAGCGAATACGGAGATCGTGGAGATTACGGACTGACTATGGGAGGGGCTACCAGGTCGCCTTGAGCGCGAACTGGGCGGCGAGGTTCTGGTCGCTGGCGAAGAGCGCGGAGGGGCCGCCGGTCCAGAAGGTCGGGTCCAGCAGGAAGTCCATGGTCACGTTCCCGAACTCCAGGCCGAAGCCGGTGCTGAGTCGGGTGACCACTTCGTGGTCGCGGATGTCTTGTGTTGCGTCCTCCTCCTTTGAGAATACCACCGCCTGGGTGATGCCGAATCGCAGCGAGAGCCACTTCACCAACCGCGCGTCCAGGCCGACGCCGAAGTAAGGGATCACCAGATCGCTGTTGTCCCTGACGACCTCCACGTCCTCGAGCTTGTTGAATCCGTAAGTAATACCCACGCCGGGGACGATGTGGAAATTCTCCAGCGGCGTGATCACCAGATCCACGCCCGCGGCCATCATGAAGGTCTGCCCAGTGACTGATGGAGCGTCTGCCGTCTGCTCGTTCCACTTGACGCCGTCGCCGCCGAAGTCCAGGGCCAGGTAGGGCACCACGAAGTTCCCGGCGGCTTCGATCATGGTGCGCGCGTCCAGGGCCAGGCCCCAGGACGCGTCTGCCTTGAGGCGTGTGCTCAGCACGGTGCCGCCGACTCCGGGGGGGACGATGTCGTCCGTGAAGGAGCCGTAATGGAAGCCCAGCGCGAGATCCAAGGAGTTGCGACCGCCGAAGTCGAAGCCAGCCCCGAGGCGTCCCTCCACCCAGACCCCGCCGCGCTCCAGCTTTTCTGTTTCCGGGAGGAGCTTCTTGTAGGAATCCCCCCAGATGGAGACCGATGCCCCCAGACGGGTTTTGCCGAAGCGGTGCCCGTAGAGGATGGTGCCCTTGTGGTCAGCGTTGCGGATGGAGGTATCACCGTCGTTCACGTCCCCGACGAGATCCTCCGTCTTCTTCCACTTCGAAAGGGCCCAACTCAGAGAGTTAGCGGAGACGTTGCGGGAGAGGCTGGATGCGTAGAGGCCCAGCACCGCGTTCTCGCCGAAGCCCAGGTGGATCCCGCCGGCCGCGTTGTAAGGGACGTTGGCCGCGTTGGTGTTCCCCCTGATTCCCGGCTCCGGGTTACCCAGTTCGTCGTCCGAGGGCCATCCGAAGCCACCCTCCACGTAGACCGTGTTCGGGAAGAGCACCAGGGTCGACGGGAACAGCAGGACCGCCGCCTCGTCCAGCACCGTGTAGTACCTGTGCCCGCCGCCCATGCTCTGCAGGCGGGTGTCCGTAGCGAGGGCCTCCGTCGCTGCGCCTAGAAGTGCTATAGCGACGAGGCAAACCAACATCCTCCGCATCATGTCGTCATCCTCCCTGGATGGTGTGGTCTCAATTACGGTGTGATTGTGCCATGGACATGGAGGCGCGGCAAGTAGGTGTTCAGCGGCGCCCGGTGACCCGGAAGAAGCCCAGCTCGATCGGTCGGCCGGAGTTGTTGAACGAGTCCTGGAAACGGCCGGACCTGTCCTCCAGGGCTTCGTACCCGGAGAAGACCACGTCGTAGACCCGGGCAGGGAAGCGTGTCGTCACAAGGGGTTCGAGGGTGAACGACCGCTCGAGGGCGATGCACGGTCTCGCCATCGGTGGCGACGCGGAGCCGCGGATGTAGCATTCAAAGCCGCGATAGTAGAGCAGGCAGTCGTCCTCGCTGAGCTCCAGCTCGTCGAGGATTCTCTCCATGGACAGCGGCGCGTCCGGCTCGACGGACTGGAAGATGCCAACCCGCCAGGCGCGCTCGATGCGACCGTCTCGAACCCGGGATCCCGCGCGCAGGATCCGCGACCCGAAGCCGTCGAACCAGCCCCCGAACCTGTTGTTCGAGGGGCTCGAGTATTCGAGCACGGTGCAGCCCTCGGAGATGACGCCACGGGACTCCAGCAGGAAGGTCTTCTCCTGCTGCTGATTGAAGTCGACGGCGCCGATGAAGTGGCCGTGCAGGAGCGGGACGGTGAAGAGGTATATCCCGAACGGAATCTTGACCCAGATCCGGAGCTTCATCAGAAGCGGCGTCGCCGCGGCGGCGAGGAGGATCGTGGGGCCTGCGAGGTGCAGCAGGTAGCGGGAGACCACCAGGATTTCGCTGGTCGGCACGAAGCCGTGGGAGATGAAGAACGCGAAGAACCAACCGACGAGGAACACGCACTTGAGACGCCAGCTCCCTCCCCGTCGCCAGAGGTAGACCCCCCCGACGAGCAGAAGAATCATCAACCCGACCGGCGTGATCCAGGGATTGAAGATCACGTTCTGGCGGCTAGTGAACGTCCTCCAGAAGCCTGCCAACGTCTGCAACGACAGGCCACTCTGGACGTGGGCGTCGAAGTGGCGCAGGAGGTACGTCGAGATCGACCACACAGCGGTCGCCACGACACCGATCCCTGCGGTGATCGAGACCCTCCGCGATACCGCGTGTCCCTTGATCGTGAACAGGAGCGCCGCGAGGAACAGCGGGGCGAAGATGATGTTCAGGGGGCGCGACTGATAACAGGCCACCGCCAGGAACGGGAACGCGATCGCCGACACGATCCCCCACCAGCGTCGGTACTCCTCCAGCGCGGTGTACAGCGCAGCGAAGGCCAGGGAGGACATGAAGATGGACTGGACGAAGAGGACGTCGCTGGCCGCGACGCGGATGTGGCTCGGGTACACGGCGAGGAGCGCGGCCGCCACCACGGCCGACCACTCGTCGCGCAGGAGCTTCCTGGCGTGGAGAAACAAGGCCAGGGGGCTCAGGATCGCCATCCACCGGTTCGCCTCGAAGACGAGATCGTCCAGGTAGATCGTGAGGCCGAACCAATCGGAGAGGAGCGAGAGCATCGGGCCCTCGTACATGGCCAGCGCGAGGGGCACGGCTCGCTTGTACGGCCACGCGGTGAACGATGTCTCGGTGGGGAGGAGCCAGCGCATGGCCAACGAATAGATCGTGACGCCGGCCAACGCCCAGATAACGGCCGGCCGGCATCTCCGCAGCGCGGTGACGAGGAGGACGGCGAGGAGGGCGAGGAGGAGGGTGGCCAGGATCGTCCCGTCGGTGACCCAGTCTACGAGGCCGAAGGGAGCTGTCGGGGGCGCACCGGGGGCGCCCAGGACGCCTTCGATGTTGAGCGAATCAGGGATCGGGGGGGGTGGCAAGTGAATCGCTCCGTGCCGGCTAGAAGTGGAGTTGGAGGTTGGCGCCCATGGTGAACTGGTTGAAGAACGCTGCCTCGGTGGTGGGGTACCAGGGCGTGGAGTTATCCAGGTAGAGGCCCTTGTACAATGCCCGCAGGCCCAACGCGATGGAGCGGTTGAACCGTATGTCCACGCCGCCGCCGAGATGGAAGCCGCCGCCGCCGAGGTCTGCGTCCTCGAAGCCCTCCCGGACAAACGCGTAGCCGCCGCCGCCCACCTGGACGAAGGGCTCGATGCGCCGGGACTTCGGGATCAGGAAGATCTTCGCGTCCAGAGCTACGCCGTGGAGCATCCCGCGCTCGTAGCCGTTGGGGGATGCTGCCTGGGCGATCTCGTCGCCGGTGGAGTGGATCGTCCCCACGTAGCCGAACTCCAGGGCGAAGTACTGGTTGATCCGAAAGCCCAGGAAGAGGTCGAAACCACCGCCGGATCGCATGATCCGGGTGAGCTCGTTCGCTGTCTCCACGTTGAAGTCACCCAGGACACCGACGCCTAAGTAGAAGCTGGATCTCGGGTCCACGCTGGACCGTCTCGGGTGCCTCACGGGAGCCAGTCGTGTGGGGTAGCGTCGCACGCGTCGGATCCGGCGATACCGATAATAGCGGGTTGGTTTATCCTGCTCGCTCCCGAGGATCGCTTCTACATCCGCCCCGTCGGCCACGGCGGGTGTGGGGAGCGCGGGGAGCAGCAACAGGAATAACAAGGTTGCGAGCAGGGTGCGCATGGTCTCCTCCTGGGTCCGAACGTCGGTCCGAGGGCCGACTCCGAGGGGAGTCGGACTTGCTGTGTACCATTCTATTCACTTTCTTCCGCACAAAAAGTGATGAGACGGGTATCCTGCCCTGGAAACCCACCCAGGGAGGCACCTGATGGGACGACGATCGGTGATCGCGGTGATCGGGAATGGTGACGTGGCGCCAGGTGAGCCGGCGTGGGAGCACGCCCTGGCTCTGGGCCGGCGTCTGGTGGACCGTGGCTTCCGGGTGGTCTGTGGCGGTCTCGGCGGGGTCATGGAGGCAGCGTGCAAGGGAGCCCGCGCGTCCGACGCCTGGCGGGACGGCGACACAATCGGCCTCCTGCCGGGCTTTGATCCGGCCGTGGCGAACCTCTACGTGGACATCGCGATCGCCACGGGGCTGGACATCGGGCGGAACCTCCTGGTAGCAAACCAGGACGGGGTCGTTGCTGTAGGGGGTGGATCCGGTACCCTCGCCGAGCTGGCCTATGCATGGCAGTTCAGGCGACCCATCGTCGCGGTGGGGGACATGGGCTGGGCCGGTGAGCTCGCCGGCCGCCGTCTCGACGATCGCCCGCGCACGGACGCAACCGGCGATCAAATCCACGCGGCGGCTGACGCCGCAGAAGCGGTGCGCCTCCTGGAGGAGCTGATTCCGCTACACCCGAGGCGATTCCCCGGTCTGCGATGAGGTTCGACGATGCGATATGACTGCAAGCTCGTGCTGGAAGACGGCACCGTCCATCCCGCCGCAGCCTTCGGGGCCGAGGCGCTCCCCCAGGTGGGCGAGGTGGTGTTCAACACCGGGATGACCGGCTACGTGGAGACCCTGACCGATCCTTCCTATAAAGGACAGATCCTCGTGACCACGTACCCCCTCGTGGGAAACTACGGGGTGCCGGCGGAGCTGCTCGAGACCGGCCTCCCGCATCCATTCGAGTCCCCGGGAATCCAGGTCCTGGGGCTGGTGGTTTGCCGGTACGAGGCCCACTACTCCCACCACGCGGCCAAGATGTCACTCCAGGAGTGGTTGAGCGCGTCCGGGATCCCCGGCGTGGAGGGCGTGGATACCCGGGGCCTGACCCGGCGTCTGCGGGAGCGGGGCACCATGCGCGGCGCCCTGCTGCCTCTGGACGCACCGGACGTGATCCCCGCCGATGATACGATACCGATGGCGGAGGTCGTGAAGCTGGTCTCTACCCCCGGGGTCGATCGCTACCCCGCCCCCAAGGGGGGGGAAGGGACGATCC
>CAZNWW010000200.1:0-5920 GCA_964576155.1 uncultured Myxococcales bacterium
GAGGACCCGGCTCTCCGTGTTCATGGGCTCCTGGTAGATATCGTACTCGAGCTGCTCCACACCCTCCCCCGGATCGGTCCAGACGTGGGCCCACCAGGTGGTGAAGAAGTGGTCCACGTCGGGTTTCAAGGGCCAGGTCTTGGGGTGCTGCTTCTCCCAGCCTGTTCCGGTGTAGGTCTCGAAGGTGATCCCTGTGAGCCGGATCGTACCATCTCCCATTACGCGGCCCTCGGGGAACTCCACCCTGAGGATCACCTTCTCGGAGTCCTGGATCGTGCCGAAGTGGCCGAGCTCGATGCTGTCCGAGAAGCCCGACACCGAGGTCGAACGACGAGTCTGCGCAGAGAAGAAGCCCAGGCCCAGGCGTGGGAAGAGGAAGAACACCGCCATGGAGCTCACGAGGAGCACCAGTGCCAGGGCTGAGGTCCCGGTGAACAGCGACGTTCGAACCATCGCAGATGCTTTCCACTCGACCCCGCCGCTGTTGTCGCCCGCGTCTTCCACCTGCTGTCGGATGTGGGTCAGCAGGAGGGTCCAGGTGAGGGTGATGGCGTAGGGTAGGAAGAAGATCGCGAAGGTGATGTCCGGGTTGAGCACGGATCCGGCGATCATCACCAGGAAGGCGAGAACAGCCACTTGGAAGTACTGGCGGGCGCTGGTGGTCTGGAGTGTTCGTGAGACCGCTGCCGCGAGGGTGAAGATCACGGAGTAGCCCAGCCAGTTGCCGGATTGGAGGGCAAGGAGGAAGAGGACACCGAAGAGGCCGACCAGGATCGTGGTGACGATGATGCGGGTCGAGCGCAGCCACTCCCGATGCCCGGAGCGCGCAGCCACTGCGAGGCCGATGACCACGGGGCCCCATACCATGAGGCCGAACTCCTCCGAAAAGTACACCATGGCCATGGCGCACAGAAGGTTCAGGCCGGCGGACCAGCGCAGGCCGCGATCCAGCCTGCTCATGATACCTCCATCCTGGCCTCGACCTGGTATCGTACACCTTCGATGTCGGCCTGGTGGGGCAGGCGCACCCACAGCACGTCCCAATCCGTCGGCACCTCCAGCGCTGTCTGGGCCCCACTCCCACCGTGGTCAACGATCTCAGCCATCGCGAGGATTTCAAGGAGGGTTTCGAGCGCGCTCGTCCCTGGACGCGGCGGGAAGAGGATGCCGGGGATCGACAGGCCTACGGCCCAATCAATGGAGGAGAGCTTGGTTGCGAGGCTCGCTGCGTGATCGATGGCGTGCTCCGCCGCCGCGTCGTCGCCCTCCCCGTCGAGCTCCGGCGCCACTGCGATGACCAGGCGCCTTGCGGAGAGGGCCTGGTACTCCTTGACCACGAGATCACCGGTGCGAGCGCTGCGCTTCCAATGGACGTCACGAAGGTCGTCGGTGGGCTGGAACGCGCGGGCGCTGTAGAACTCGGATCCGCGGCCCTTTCCCACGGTATCGACCTGCTCCCCCCAGCCCATGAGCCGGGCGGGATCCCCTACCTCGACGTCCACCCGCGGGTAGACGAGGAACTCGCTCGGTTCGGGAAAGAAGCGGGACTTGCGGAAGAAGGAGAACGGATAGGACGTCGCCAGGGAGAAGCCGGCGCTGCGGTATCGCCCGCGGCGCTCGAAGCGGAACACGGGGAAACCCGCTGCCATCTCTCCTGGGCGGGTGGTGAGGACCCGCCCCGGCGCGCAGGACGCGCCCTCGCCGTCGATGACATCTGAGACCTCGAGGCTGTATGAGGCCAAGCGGCGCTTGTGGTTCGTCAGGTCTACCCGACCGGTGACGTCCTGACCGGCGTGGAGCTTGTCCGGGTATCGGCGCCGCCAAGTCATGCGCCACAGCGCCAGCTCCGAGAGGATCCCGCTGAAGGTGATCAGGGACACGAGGAGGCCCACCACGAGATAGAAGAGGTTGTTCCCCGTATTGATGGCTGCGAAGCCCATGCCGAGGGTGATCAGCAACAGGAACTTTCCCTCGTTGGTCACCTGGAGTTTTCGTGGGAAGAGGCGGTTGCTTCGTCCGAGGCGCACCAGGAAGCGGAACCGCCGACCCTTCTCGAACCAGCGGACGAAGAACAGGAGATTGGTGAACGACCAGAAGATTACGAAGCGCCGGAAGCCCCGAAAATGGGGGAACCGGATTGTAAGGTAGACGAAGGTCCCCGTGAACAGGAGCAGCACGGCGCCCACCAGCGAGATCCTGAGACCGCGGGGCCAGACAAGGGGCTTGCCGTCTGCGGTGCGGCGTCGCCTGCCCTTCACGGGAGGGGGACCGACTCCACGATCTTCATCAGTACGTTCCGAGCCTGGGCTCTGCGGCTGCCGCTACGCTCGCCGTGGAGCCAGAGACGGTGCGCCAGGACATGGGGGGCCAGGGTGCGGACGTCGTCCGGCGTTGCGAAGTCCCGGCCTCTGAGCCACGCCAGGGCACGGATGGCGCGGAAGAGCTGGATTACGGAGCGGGGGCTGGCCCAGAGGAGGATCTCGTCGGAGTCCCGTGTTCCCTTGAGGATCGCCTGGAGATAGGCGACCACCTCTTCCTTGACCACCGGGGTCTGGGATGCAGCCCGCCAGGACTCGAGATCCCCGGGTCCGGCGACCACGGGGACGGAGTCGAGGCGTGCACGGTCTTCCTCCTGGACGATGACGGAGCGCTCCACATCGTCGGAGGGGTACCCGATGTTCAGGGACATCATGAAGCGATCCATCTGGGATTCGGGCAGGGGATAGGTGCCGTGGAGCTCGAGGGGGTTCTGGGTGGCCATGACGAAGTACGGGGCGGGCAACGGGCGGGTTTCGTTGTCCACGGTGACCTGCCCCTCGCTCATCGCCTCCAGCAGCGCGCTCTGGGTCCGTGGCGGGGTCCGGTTGATCTCGTCCGCCAGGACAATCTGGGCGAAGATCGGGCCGGGGTTGAACACGAACTCTCCCTTGGTGCTGTCGAAGACGCTTACACCGATGACGTCCGCGGGGAGCATATCCGAGGTGAACTGGATTCGTCTGAACGACGCACCCACGGCCCGGGCGAGGCCCTTGGCCAGTGTCGTCTTTCCGACCCCGGGCACGTCCTCCAGCAACACATGTCCGCCTGAAATCAGGCAGACCGTCACCAGCTCGACCACATCTTCTTTATCGAGGAGAATGCGATTCACCGCGTCCATGAGATCCCGGGTCGTGGCCGTCCGAGTGTCGCCCTCCACCGCTACCTTGCGTTCCTCCATACCGGCTCCTGCTCCTCGCGTGCACAGACTACAATCAGCAAACAGTAGCCCCTCAGGTTGTTTGACAAGTTTGGAGTACGAATGGTACTTTTTCAAGGGCGCTCGGCTTCCGCGCGAACAGGGGGGAACCCATGAAGTCCAGTCTCACGAGGCTTACTCTGCTCATCCTCGCTGCGACCTTGGTAGCGTGCAACGGATCCGACGTGGTGAATACAGACGTCGGCGATGTAAACCTGCCGGACACCGATATCGATCTCGACGGGTTGATCCCCGGTGAAGGGGTCATCGATTTCAAAGGCGCCGAGGTCGACGGCGAGGGTGGCGGGGGCGATGTCGACCTCGACACGGTTGGAGATTTCTTCAAGGACGGGCCGGACAACTGTCCCGGCAGCTTCGGCTGCGGCTGCGAGGACAACAGCGACTGCTTCTCGGGGTACTGTGTAGAGACCTGGGAGGGCAAACTCTGCACCGCCAACTGTATCGAGGAATGTCCAGAGGAGGGCTGGACCTGTCAGCTCATCGTAGACTCGTGCCCGGACTGCCAGTCCATCTGCGTCCCCTCCCACATCCACCTTTGTCAGCCTTGCAAGGACAACTCGGAGTGCACAAACACGTTCACCGAGAGCGGCGACCTCTGTCTGGATTATGGCCCTTACGGAAAGTTCTGCGGCGGTGAGTGCAAAGAGGACGTCGATTGTCCGCCTGATTATGTCTGCGAGGAGTACACCATCGAAGGCCTGAAGTTCGGCCAATGCATCCCCGAGAACGGTGTATGCGACTGCTCCGACAAGTCGGTCATCCAGCAGCGGACCACGATCTGCTATTTCCAGAACGAGTTCGGCACCTGTTATGGTGAAAAAGTCTGCCTCCCGATCGGCCTCTCGGAGTGCTCGGCCCAGACTCCTGCGCCTGAGCAATGCAATGGCTTCGACGACGACTGCAACGAGCAGGTGGACGACAACATCCCGCAGCAGGACTGCGAGGTATCAAACGTCTACGGCCTCTGCCGCGGCACCTGGCAATGCGAAAACGCGGAGCCCTACTGCGACGCCCCTCAAGCCGAGCCCGAGTCCTGCAACGGCAAGGACGACGACTGCGACGGGGACGTGGATGAGGACTTCCCGGACACAAACCAAGACGGCATCGCAGACTGCCAGAGCCCCGACTACGACGGCGACGGGATCCTGAACCAGGTGGACAACTGCGAGTGGGATTACAACCCCTTCCAGGAGAACAATGACCTGGACGGCATGGGGGATGCCTGCGACCTGGACGATGACAACGACCAGAGCGCGGACGACGTGGACTGTGAGCCCTTCAACGTCTGGGTGTATCCCGGCGCGACCGAGCAATGCGACGGCCTGGACAACGACTGCGACGACGAGGTGGACGAGGGCTATCCGGACTTCGACCTGGACCAGCTGGCCGACTGCGTGGACTCGGACGACGACAACGACGGCGTCCTGGACGAGTTCGACAACTGCCTCCTCCAGTTCAACCCGGATCAGCTCAACACCGACGGCTTCCCCGACGGCGGGGACATGTGCGACTTCGACGACGACAACGACGGCCTGGCCGACGCCTCGGACAACTGCCCGCTGCATTACAACACCAGCCAGACGGACACGGACGAGGACGGCATCGGCGACGCTTGTTCAGGGGACGTGGACGGGGACGGCGTGGCCGACGAGGAGGACAACTGTCCGACGGTCTTCAACCCCGAGCAGTCCAACGCGGACCTGGATCAATGGGGCGACATCTGTGACGACGACGACGACAACGACGGCGAGCTGGACCTCACCGACTGCGCGCCGTTGCAGCCGGAGATCAACCACTACGCTCCGGAGATCTGCGACGGCTTCGACAACGACTGTGACAGCCAGGTGGACGAGCTCAACAGCGCCGAGTGCGACGAGTACTTCCTCGACGAGGACGGGGATGACTACGGCCAGAGCAACTCCAAATGCCTCTGCGGTCCCCAGGGACTCTACACCTCGGACAAGGCCGGCGACTGCAACGACAATGACCCGTCAGTGAACCCGGGTATGGATGAAGACTGCGAGACCCCCAAGGACGATAACTGCAACGGCTCGGACAACGACGAGGACGCGCAGAACTGCATCCCCTTCTACCTTGATCAGGACGGGGACGACTTCGGCCAGTCGAGGTTCTTCAAATGCCTCTGCCAGGGCACGGGCCAGTACACCGCACCCATGGCCGGGGATTGCAATGACGGCAACATCCTCATCAGCCCGGGCTCCGACGAGATCTGCGGCAACTTCATCGACGACGACTGTGACGGGGATCAGAACGATCCGGATGCCACGGGTTGTACGTTGTACTTCTACGACAACGACAACGACGGCTTCGGCAACTCTGAAAACGGTCTCTGCCTCTGCTATCCCTTCGGAGGGTACAGCGCGACTGACGACTCGGACTGCAACGACGACATCTGGAGCGTGAACCCCGGATCCTACGAGATCTGCGGTGACGGCCTGGACAACAACTGCAACGGCACGGAGAACGACGAGGACGCTATCGGCTGTGAGTACTTCTACGCGGACAACGACGCGGACGGATACGGGTATCCGGGCGACTCCAAATGCCTCTGCTCCGGGTTCGGCAAGTACACCACCAAGATAGCGAATGACTGCAACGACATGGTCCCGGAGATAAATCCAGGCGCGCCGGAGCTCTGCAACA
>CAZNWW010000200.1:5930-7074 GCA_964576155.1 uncultured Myxococcales bacterium
GGACGACAACTGCGACGGGCAGATAGACAACGGCAGCCATGACGAGATGTGCGCCCCGGGTCCGAACCAGATCAGCGCAATCTGCGTCAACGGCCAATGCGTCAGCACCGGCTGTGAAATAGGCTGGGCCGACGCGAACTTCGACGCGTCCGACGGCTGCGAGTGCAAAGAGGACGACCTCGAACTCCAGAACGCGGTCTGCCAGGGCGCATACGACCTAGGCTCAATGAACGACAACGGCGGGGGAAACTCCACCATCTTTGACGGGAACGAGCCCAACACGGATAAGGCGGACTGGTACCGGTTCTACGCGAACGACGTGAACGAGGGGAGCGCCGAGAGCTTCCACGTCAAGATCAAGTTCACCAGCAACCCGGACAACAACTACGTCTTCGATGTTTACTGGGGTGGCTGTTCCGGTCAGCAGATGATCTGCTCCGGGACGACGGAAGCCGAGTGGTACACCGACTTCGTCCAGGGGGGTGTGACCCAGGCCTGGCCGACGATCCCCGGTCCTACAGCGATAGGCGGCGGCGAGTCGAACTGTGCTGCGGACTCGGCCCACGAGTTGACCCCGACAAACTATGCGGACGACGCCACCTCGGCCAATCACCGTTGCAAGGACAACTCCCAGACCTTCTACATCAAGGTCTACATCCCCGAAGGCAAGGGCCCCACCTGCAAGAAGTATGAGATCGAAGTTTCCAACGGAGTCTACTAACCCTCAGTCGGTCATCCCGAGCGCAGCGTATTACCCCCCTGTCATCCCGAGCGCAGCGAAGCGGAGCCGAGGGACCTCAGGCCTCGCTGCCCTACTTATCCTCGTGCTCGCGCCTGCCTGCAGATCAACACCGGCCAACCAGCCCCTGGAAGCATGTGATCCCAAAGCGGACTACATCTGCGAGGCCGGTGCCTTTGTTTGTGATGGCGATAAAGTACGGCTCTGCGATCAATGCGGCGCGGGGTACGAGACAGGGGCAGTAGATTGCGGCGTGGTCGGCCTCGGATGCGAGCACGGCCGGTGCCTGCCGGATCCGGGGGACGTCTACCTTGCACATGCCGTGAAGCTCGCCGCGTTGCGAGCTGGTGGAGAGGACCTGTCCATGGAGGTCCTCCTCGGGGCGGCTCGTTGTCATGCGAACCG